>JACOZO010000074.1 GCA_016181325.1 Candidatus Woesearchaeota archaeon
GGAAAGCTGTTTATTATCTTCCCTTCCTTATTGCAGTATTTGAATACTATCTGGCTGTTCTTTTCCAGTTCTTTTATCAGATCTGCGTCTTTTGTGGTGAATCTTCCCTCGCCGTGCGCTATCGGCATGGCCACAATTTCATCCTGCGCAAATCTTGAGGTGAATGCTGTTTTTGGATTGAGGTTTTTTACATTTATCCAAGTGCAGTAATAGCCGGAAACAAACGGATTTATGTTCGGCGCCAATGCCATCTCAACCTTGTTTTTTAGTCCCGGAATGAGGCCGGTCTCGACTAAAATCTGGGCCCCGTTGCAGATGCCGAGCAATGGCTTTCCTGCCTCTGCCTGCTTCCCCACGTTATCCATTATTTTGTCTTTTGATGCGATGACGCCTGCCCTTATCCTGTCCTCATAAGCCCAGCCTCCGGGAATTACATAGCCGTCAAATTTCTCAATTCCTGACTGGTTCCATCTCACTATCCTGCCATCCATTCCTGTGGCCAAGACTGCCCTTAAAGTCTCTTCCTCGCAGTTGTTTCCGGGGAAGTAGATGACGGCGATGTTTGGGGTTTTCACTCCAGTGCCTCCACAAATCCTCGTGTCCAAGCCTCTCGTAATTTTGCAATGGGCAAATCTATGATTTTTTCGTCGAAATTTATCACAGCAAGGGATTTTCCGCCTGTTTTTCCAATCTCAAAAACTTTTATTTTGTAAAAATCAAAAATTTCCTTGACTCTTGTAATATTGTTTCGGCTCACTTCCATCACAAATCCTGAACTTTCTGAAAATAAAGTCTTGTCCGCCCTCAGCTTTGTGAAATTGAGGTTTATTTCCGCGCCAATTTCTCCGTCTGCATCTCCGCCAAGAATCATCTCAGAAACTGAAGTAAGAAGGCCGCCGTCAGATATGTCGTGGCACGCCAGGACCAATCCTTCATTTATCGCGTCAATCACGCCGTAAATCGTGTTCTTTTCCTTTTCAAAGTCAATTTTCGGCACATTTGCGCCTGTCTCATTGAACAGCTCGTAATAAACGCTGCCGCCAAGCTCATCCTTTCTTTCGCCGACAAGAACCAAAATGGAATTTTCCTTCTTCAGCTTCATTGTCACAGATTTGCTGTAATCCTCTATTATCCCTATGCAGGCAATGACAGGGCTTGGATCGACAGAAGTGCCTTTTGCAGACTCGTTGTAGAAGCTTACATTTCCTGAGATTATCGGAACAGGATATGTCGTGCCTTTCAGATTCAGGTGCTTTGCAGCATCTCCTATGCCCCTGACGCATTCATAAAAATCCCAGAAGGCCTCCGGTTTTTCTGGATTGCCGAAATTCAGGCAGTCTGTAAGCGCTGACGGGATTGCTCCGACGGCAGCGACATTCCTCATGGATTCAGCGACAGCATTAACTGACCCCCAATAGGGATTAATCCTGCAGTACTTTGGATTGCAGTCAGCCTTTAGAGCAACGCCAAAAGAGCTTCCTTCAACGGGCGCAATTACGCCGGCATCTGCATAGCCTGTCTGGATTATCTGGTTTCCAAGCACATTCGTGTCATAATGCTTGTATCCCTTTGCCTTGCTTGCCACATTGGGATTGGCGAGAATCTTGAGCGCAAACTGATTGAGATTGTCAGGCTCCTCAAATCTTGGCTCCCTAAAATTCCTTTTGGGCTCCTTTCTCTCGCGCTCGTAGCTTATGCCTTTGGTGACTGCCTTGATAGGCACATTGCAGACTATTTTTCCGTGGTGCCTGATGACATAATTCTGCTCTTTCGTGACAGTTCCAATCACAACAGCTTTAGCCCCTTCGGCAGTGTTCGGAAGCTCAAAATCCTCGTTGTAGATTTTCAGGAGCGTTTTTGTGAAATTTCTGGGGCTTATCCACGTGAATCTTTCCTGGGTCTCTGAGCAGGCTATGACGTAAGGCGGCAGGCCAGGCATCCCTGCATTGACCTTGTCCAGGTCTAAAATGCAGCCATAGTCAGAATCAGAGCATAGCTCAGAGGTTGCGCACATTATTCCGCCGGCACCCATGTCCTTGAAGCCCAATGTGACTTTCTGTTTTTTTGCTTCGCTGAAGACCTCGTAAGTCGCCCTTATTATCACATTCTTGAGGAAAGGGTCAGGAACCTGCACAGCCCCCCTGTTGCTTTCCCTGTCTTTTTCGTCAAGTGTCAATGAGGCAAAGGCAGCACCTCCAAAGCCGGAGTTGTCAGTTGCCTTGCCTACTATGATTATGTCATGCTCCTCTGCATTCTCAGGCGCATAGCTGTGTATTATATCTTTTTCCTTCAGCACGCCAAGGCAGACTACATTAACAAGGCAGTTCTCATCAAATGAATCATTAAAATAAACATCGCCGCATAAGTTTGGTATGCCTACAGCATTACCGTAGCCGGCTATGCCATTTATGACTTCATTCGCAATGTATTTTACCTTGTTTTTGTTTTTCCCGTTTGGATTTCCGAACCTTAAAGGGTCTGCTGTGCCGATCACTTTTGCGCCCATGCAAAGGACATCCCTTATTATGCCGCCAACGCCGGTTGCAGCGCCTTCATAAGGCACAACCTGGCTCGGGTGGTTATGGCTTTCGTGGCTTACAACAATGCCGTATTTTTCGCCGTTGATTATCCCCAGTTCCACAATGCCGGAGTCCTCAACTGGGCCGAGCATGACATTCGGGGCTTCCGTGGGCAGCAGCTTCTTCAGCACCCATCTTGAGCTCTTGTAGCTGGAATGCTCGCTCCACTGCACATTGAATATGTAAAGCTCGGTCAAAGTGGGGTTTCTGCCGATGAGTTTTGGTATTTTTCTCGCTTCTTCTATTGTGAGAGAAATGGCGTTTTTAGACAGAAAGTCCTTGAGCAGCTTGTCATCAAGCCTGTCAATCGGTACAAGCTCATCACCAATGTTTTTCATGATTTTCCCAATGATATATGCATGGGAATTGGTTTAAATAGATTATGGAAAATAGGGGCTTCTGGTAAATTCATACATAAATCAGGAAGAACATTCTCAAAAAGAATTAGACTGGGGCCTTATTCTATTTATCGTCATCGCTATCTTTTTGCGGATGAAATAAAAATCCCAATCACCGCAAGCGGTGGGGTATTTTTAATGTGCTTGAAAATTCAGAGAATTTTCGGCATGCTCAAAACCATTGGGTTTTGACATTCCAGCAAACAAATGAAGTAAAACCATCCTTAATTGGCTGCTTAAAATCCTCTTTCATCTTGTCAAGCCAAGTTTCCACAAGTAAAATAACTTCCGCATCAGGAATACCTGTGTTGTTGGATTTAATCTCAAACCTTATAGTATTATCCTTGACTACCTTATCTATAAGCAAACCAAATCTTAAGACAATCTCCTTAGAACTATCCGGCCTGTCGCGGTTGACCATTGTTTAGCATCCTCTTTAACGTTGTCTGAATTGATTTCTGGAAATAACTTTTTCATCTCCATCCAGAAGGATTTTACATCAAAAGTTTGGGCTTTCATGAATGAACTTAAGTATTATGGTTTATTTAAATCTTTCTTATCATTAGGCTTCATCCAAAAAATGGGTTAGCAGCTTTGAAGTCAAAATGCTTTTACCATCATATGCAAATGCGCTGCGGGGGGATGTCCCTTACGGGGACGCATAACCTGAGCGAATGCGAATTTTTGGATGAAGCCTTATCATTAGCTGACTTGCAATCAAGCCGCCAAACCCAAAACTTTATATACATAACTTTCCAGATTTCCAATAATAGATGTGGGACTATACAACAAAAAAGGGGTATAAGTGATGTTCGTAATAAGCCAGGAGAATGAGATACTAGTTTACCTGTCGGCGCTCGTATTGTACCTCTTTCTTGTGGTGTTCCTGTATTATTTTGTACAGAGCAAGGCGCAGAACATTGCGAATAAGATTATTGCCGAATCGCTTGAGAGCAGGGGCTACAGGGTGGTGAAAGGGCCAGAGGGCATTGAGAAAAACCTGATAGACGAGGCAATATTCTTTGCGGGATTGATTGTCATAACAATCGGGTTTTTGGTGAGGAACTACACTGTGCTGCTCATAGGAGTGTTCATCTGCCTGTCTTCTGTGTTCATGCTGCATTACCTGCTTAGAAATGAGAAATCCGTGCTGTTTCAGCGCGAGCATCCAAGCCAGAAAGCGAAGCATGAAGCGTTGCATGAAAAGGCAGCGCACCGGACTGAAGTCTTGGAATCCGGCAGAGAGGAAGGAAAAAATGAATCCGAGCCTGAAGAAAATGAAGTCAGCAGCGAAACAGGCTCCGAAGCAGAAGAAATATCCATGTTCGTGAATCTTGTGGACGGGCTGCTTGAGAAGATTCCCGAGGAAGAGGCGCAGTCGTTTGCGGCATCGGACAAATTCGGGCTGTACAGGAAAATAGTGAGCAATCCGCCGGATGGCCTGAATGAGGACATGAAAATGCTTGCCCCGGTGATTGACAGCATGCTTGCCAGGATACCAAAGAGAGAGATAGCAAGATTCTCAAGATCGCCGGATTTTAAAATTTATAAGGGCATGATGGAAAAGCTGATGAAACATGGGACTGCTGAACAGGATTGAGGAGAAAGGGAAGGCGAACAGCGCAGAATCAGCTGCAGCCACAGACGCAATAGTAACAGACATAGACAGGATGCAGGCCATTGTGGCCAAGCACGGCAGCATGGGGCTCAAGGACATTGCAGTCATACTCAAGGCCGATGCAAAAAGGGTGGAGGAGCTTGCCAGGATACTGGACAAGCACGGGATTGCCGAGCTTTACTATCCCCCTGTGGGCGAGCCCCTGCTGAGGAAAACAGGTACAGCAGGGCCGCAGAGAAATGCGTTCAAAAAGCCCCCTCTGCTTGTCACAATGGGGATTTTGCTGCTGATTGCAATAGCTGTCATCGCAGTGCTGAAAATTTATGGTGTTTTGTGAATTTAAGTTGAAATATTCAATCACTTAGATAAAAAAGTATTATCAATCCGTCGCTTCGCGACAAAAATCAGACTCGGCAAAAATTGACTGCCACTAATTTTTGCCTCGAATTTGTCAAAAACCAGCAGACTATTTGGATTAGGTTTTTGAGCATGCTCGGAAATCAAAAATTTCCGACATATTTCAATATTATTGTATAAATAGGCGGGGCTTTTTTGAGTGGCAGACAAAAAAGCTGAGCACAAATTATGGTGCCGAAGGCACGGAATGAAAATATAGATTTACGGATTGGCTATAGGAAAGAAAAAGGATTTTATAAATAACCCAAGACAAGCCCAAAATGAAAAAACTAATCGAGTCATACAAGGTAAATGCAGACAGGGTCGAGGCTGTGATAAACTTATGGAGCTCCACAGAGCACAGCGTGCCGCTTTATGAGATAAAAATGCCGGCTTTCGGGATCGGGACTGAGGCGCTGATATCTGAGCTCACAGAGCAGCTGAGCGACAAGGTGCCTCTGAACATCGACGAGGCTACTGACACTGAAAAGGCAGAGGAGCAGAAGCATGCCTTCTTCCTCAAGATACGGGAGGCTGTGGCAGGGAAGATGCCTGAAGCAAATGACAGCGACAAGGACGCAATATCAGGGGTCCTGCTGCACAGGATGTTCGGACTCGGGCTAATTGACGTGGTCATGGCTGACAACTGGCTGGAGGAGCTTGTCATCAACGGCTCAAAGCAGCCGATTTCCATCTACCACAGGAAATACGGGTGGTGCAAGACAACAGAAGTTCTGAAATCAGAAGAGGAAGTCTATAACCTTTCCTCGCAGATAGGCAGGAAAGTCGGGCGGGAGATAAACAACCTCAATCCCATAATGGACGCCCACCTGCTGAGCGGCGACAGGGTTGCAAGCACGCTTTTCCCCATATCAACGGCGGGCAACACGATAACAATAAGGAGGTTTGCAAGAAACCCGTGGACGCCGACGCAGCTTATTGACCCAAAGGTGAAGAGCCTTTCCATCGAGATGGCTGCCTTTTTGTGGCAGGCAGTGCAGTATGAGATGAACATCATGATAGCAGGGGGCACTGCCTCAGGCAAGACGTCAATGCTGAATTCCATATGCTCATTCATCCCGCCGACGCAGAGGATAATCAGCATAGAGGACACAAGGGAAATAGCGCTGCCCTCTGATCTCCAATGGAACTGGGTGCCGCTTACAACAAGAAACCAGAATCCAGAAGGCAAGGGGGAAGTCACGATGCTTGACCTGATGGTTTCATCACTTAGAATGAGGCCGGACAGGATAATTGTCGGCGAAGTGAGAAGGAAGCAGCAGGCCGAGACCATGTTCGAGGCAATGCACACCGGCCACAGCGTGTATACCACAATCCACGCAGACACTGTTGAGCAGGCAAAGAGAAGGCTGCTTGAATCGCCCATAGAGATACCGAAGGCGGAAATCGAGGCGCTGCAGCTTATACTTGTGCAGTACAGGGACAGGAGAAGGGGGCTGAGAAGGGCGCTTGAGCTGGCTGAGATAATACCCGGCACATCTGACGACCTGCAGATAAACTACCTCTACAGGTGGAGGGCAAGGACAGACGTGTTCGAGAAGGCCAATGAAAGCTCAAGGGTGATGGAAGAGCTGAATCTGCACACCGGCATGACGCAGCAGGAAATCATGCAGGACCTGCTGGAAAAGGAGAAAATACTGAGGTGGATGTCCTCCAACAGCGTAATAGGGATAAATGAAGTGGGAAAAATCATGAGATACTACTATCAGGACAGCTCTGCCCTGAATGAAGCAGTCAGCAGAAACATAAAAGCAGATGAATTCCTAAAATGAGCGGGAAAGTTCCTTTTGCAATGCTGCCGAAAGGCATGAGCGATGCTGTTTCACGGTATTTTATAGGCATCGGCAGCAGGCTTGCCAATGTGTTTCCCGGCGTGAAATACGACCTTGAAAAGACTGACCTGGAGATGTGCGAAGGCGAGTATTTCGCCAATGCCATATCAAACGCGCTGGCTTACTTCATCATGTTTTTTGCGCTGCTGTTTTTCCTGTCATACGCAACCGGAAAGGAACTGGACCAGTCATTGTCCATTGCTGCGGCTTATTCATTGTTCCTTTTCATCCTGATAATTGTGCTTTTTGCAAGATACCCAAGGATAATGGCGGGCAAAAAGGCAGAGCGCCTTGAAAAGAGCCTTGTGTTTGCGCTCAAAGACCTGCTTCTCCAGGTAAGCTCAGGGGTGCCGCTTTACGAGGCGCTTGTGAATGTGTCGCGGGAGAATTACGGCGAGGTTTCGACTGAGTTCGGCAAGGCCGCAAAATCCGTCAATTCAGGGATTCCTATCGAGGACGCCCTTGAGAAGATGGCCAGCTCTACCAGCTCTGACTTTTTGAGAAGGGCAGTCTGGCAGCTTGTGAATACTTTAAAAGCAGGCGCAAGCCTGAAGGGCGCATTGAGGTCAATAATCGATGACCTGACTGCAGAGCATAAAAACAGGATACGGGATTATTCAAGGGAATTAAATTTATGGAGCCTGATGTACATGCTGTTTGCAGTGGCGATTCCAACAATCGGCGCAACCATGCTCGTGATACTCTCAAGCTTTGCAGGCATTGGCGTAAGCAGGGGAATGTTCATTGCTTTTCTTGCGCTGAACTTTGCGCTCCAGTTTATTTTGATCGGGTTTGTGAAGTCGAGAAGGCCTGTGGTGGATGTTTGAGTGGTAAATGTGTAGTAAGTTGCATAAAAATATTATTTATTTTAAAAAATGAATCTAAATAATGAGTTAATTACTAAGGGGGGAATTATATGAGCGCACTTCACGTCAAGCTTTTTAATGACCTCACCTTCGGGTCGGCATTAAAAAGTTTGGTCAAAAATCGAAGTTGCCTTCGGCAACAAACAAGAAATCCACCCACCAGCGCATATGGAATAGAAAGTGCGACGAACACTGCCCGCGGCATTACGGCGGGTTGTGCACATTTTAACTTAATAGTGTAAGGTGTTTGACTGAAACAATGGAACAAAAAGAAAGAATCTACCTCAATTTCGCAAGGCTCTTGCCATCGGGCTACATCAGGCACGTGGAAAAGCTGCTTGTCTTTGCAGGCGACAAGGCAGACGTGTTTTACTACCTTGGCACGTGGATGGTGCTGTCGCTGGCAGTCTTTGCAGGCATCATGGCAGTGCCGTGGTCGCTTTACGGGGAAGTCAGGCTGAAGCATGCGCTTTTTGCGCTCCTGGGTTTCATGCTTGTCCAGCTCCTGTGCTACCTTGATGTCTATTTCAAGGCAGAGGACAGGAAGGAAAGGGTTGAGGATGCGCTGCCCGATATGCTGCAACTGATTTCAGCAGACCTCAAGGCAGGAATGACGCCTTTCCAGGCATTGAAAGCCTCCTCAAGGAAGGAATTTGGGCCGTTGAAAGAGGAGATAGACAGGGCAACTGCGAAATCCCTTGGCACGGAGTCTTTTTCGCAGGCGCTGAACGAGATATCATTAAGGATAAAGTCTGATGTGCTTGAGAGATCATTAAAGCTCTTTACTACGGCAATGAAATCTGGGGGCCATCTTGCCCACCTGCTTGAGGAGCTGGGAAAAGACATTGCCGAGACAAGAAGCCTCAAGAAGGAGCTTGTAACATCAACAAGGACATATACTATGTTCATAATGTTCACTGTGATAATAGGCATGCCTTTGCTGATGGCCATCTCGATACATTTCCTGACAATACTAAAAGGGCTTCAGGCAAAGACCGGGACTGCAACAGCGGGATTCGGGCTTGAGTTCCTTGCAGGGGAGATAGCAATTTCGCCTGAGTTCCTCACAAGAATATCCATCCTATTGTTTATAATAACCTCGCTGCTCGCCTGCATGCTGATAGGCGTGATAAAGGAAGGCAAAGCCACATACGGGTTCAGGTACAGCCCAATAGTCATTGCAGGGAGCTTTGCCGTGTTTTACGCAGCAAGGCATTTTATCGGGGGATTTCTTGGATGAGGCAAAATCGTAATACTTTAGCTTTCTGAAGCGTTTTATAGCATATTATTCAATCCGCCTTCGGCATATCTAGTGCGAGGCGTCGCTGTCCTGCCATGCACGAAAATCCGAGATTTTCGGCATCCTGAAAATTTTGAATTTTCATGACATCGCTCCGCCTCGCCAATTTATGGGGTATTGTATAAATTCGAGGCAAAATTTCCCTCGAAAATGTTTATCATTTTCGGGGCGCCGAAAATCTTTGATTTTCTTGCGTATTGGCAGTAAAAATTTTGCCGAGACAAATTCATGTCATCGCCAAGATGACGGATTGAATATTCTGCCAGGTTTAGCTTCAGGATGGTAAATAATAACGCGGGCGTCTGCCGCGTACTGGAGTTCTGCTGACATAGCACTGACAGACTACGCTTTCGACGCAGGCGGCGACAGCAATGCCATGAAGATAAGGAACAACCTGAGAAACCAGATTACCGTGACAAACGTGAGGCTTGGCGGAACTGACCTGATAACAACAGACCAGTCAATCAATCCGGGGGAAACCAAGAACATGTCAATCAACACCCACAAGGACTGCGGGGATGGTGGCGACAGCTTCTCATACGACGTGATTGTTGACTATACCGACAGCGGCACAGGGGCAAGCTACACATTCACAGGGGACGGCAACAAATTAGAAGGGACCTGCGCGAATTAAGAAACAACTACAACAATTTTATTACTTTTTCTTGTCAAAGAACTCTACAATGTCATCATCCTGGTTCTCTGAGCCGATGACCTGTATCAGCACAGGGACAGTGGGCTGGCCGGATAATTCCATCACCATTTTTCGGTCTTTATGGGCAGGAGGGACTTCAATTTTCCTGTACTTGATGCCTCTCTTGTCCAGAAATTCTTCTGCCCTTCTGCAGTAGGGGCAGCCTTCAAGCCTGAACAATACGTATTTTTCTTTTTGCAT
>JACOZO010000075.1 GCA_016181325.1 Candidatus Woesearchaeota archaeon
ACTACGTCAAAGGAAGTAGGGACAAATCCCAGCTCTTTTTCAGATAATTTATCTTTTAGGTAAAACTTCAGGTTTTGCTTCATTTTCATCACATAAAATGCGAAAGCCCCTTCTGGGATTTCTCCTGGCTCCTGCCGGCAATCCTGTCGATCTGCGGGAGAATCCTCTGCTCGGAAAACTCGTGCTTATTGACAAGCAGCTCGATGAGCTTGCCCCTGTCGGGCATTTTCCATTCCAGGCTGTAGCTGTCAGTCACCTTCATGTTTTTTATCAGGTCAAATACCTCATTCCACGGATAATCAAAGGATTCATCCCATTTTACCTCTTTGAACAAAAGCTCCATGCCAGAGCCGTGCTTTTTGACAAGCTTCAGCGCATTCTTTGGACCGATGCCCCTTATTCCGCCCATGTTGAAGTCCGTGCCGACCAGCATTGCCAAGGCGATGAGCTGCTCCTGGCTGATGCCAAGATGGGTGAGGTTTTCTTCAAGGGATATAATTTCGGGATTTATGGTCTCATAGGAAAGCCTGTTTGACTTCTTCTTTTTTCCAACCATGTTAAGGTTCCTTACTATCCTTGGGGCTCCGAAAAGCAAAGCGTCTGCGTCATTTGTCGCCAGCGCAAATGCCTTTCCGGATTTCACAATGTGGGCAGCCTGGGCCTCGGCTTCAGTGGGAGCGTCAATCACCGGCAATCCAATTGCCTTGATCAGGCTCCGGGCCTCTTCAATCATGCCAGGGGTCAGCCTTGATGTCCTCTGGGCATATTTCTTCATCAGCTCCTCGTCGCCTTTCTCAGCAGCCCTCTCATATTCCTTCTGGGCCTCGATCTTGATTTCCTTTCTTTTCTCGAGAGTCATCCTCTTCAGCTTTGGAGGCTCGCCGTCAAATACAAACGCGAGCCGGATGCCCTTTTCCATGAGATTGACAATCCTGCTGAGCAGCCCTGCAAGATGCGAAGTGACATTGCCCTTTGAGTCCGTCAGCAAGGTGCCGTCACGCTGCCTTATCGAGCTGAGAAACTGGTAGAGCCATAAAGGAGTGTCAACGACTATTGTCCTGCCTGACAGTTCATCTATCTCTATCTGCTTCATCACCAGAATTTCTGTCAGAGCTACACCCATAGGGAAAGAATGTTGTTTATGTCTTTTAAATCTTTTTGAAACTCAATCCCTTCAGCTCGGAATTAAGCATCTCGGCAGCCTTTTTAGACAATTCTCCGGGCGACAGGTATATTGCGGGAAGCTTCCTCATCTGGCCCTTAACATATGCATTGCTCAGGTCTGAATCGCTTATCCTTGACTTGTTCTTTGCCTTGCAGTAATACAAAAGATTGCCGACAGGACTTGGGATCTCCACAATAAAATCAATCTCGGAATTCTTCTTTATTATGACGCTTTCAGAAACATTAATATTGCTTTTCTCGAAGAATTTTGATATTAAGTCGAGAAAGGCGTCTTTTTTTATTTTTTGTTTCGGAACCGGCTCTGCAAGATCATCTTTTGGCAGGATTTTCTGCTCAATCTTCTGGACTGACTTTTTCTCGGATATCGCGGATTGCTTCGGCGCCTGTTTCTCCGGCTGGACTGCCTGGGCTATCGGCTCAATGTGCTGCTCATCTTTCTGCGCCTGCACAGCCTGTTGCAATTTAGAATGCTCGTGATTTGCCTCCTGCTTCGGTATGTTCAGCTGCTCATGCTGATTCTGCTGGGACTGTGGTGCTATCGGCAGCTCCAATTGGGCCCTGATTAGGTCCTGAATCTCATTATTAGGGGACAGGTACCATTTCCAGAACTGCTCTGTCCTGCCATCATAGTTTATCTGCAACGGGACAGCAAAATCCTTGATTTCCCTCAGGGTTACCCGCATCAGCGGCGTCAATGCGGCATCCCTGGCTATCTTTTTCTCCCTGATATACTCATATGCCCTCTTTTCCTTTTCATTAAGGTTTTCAGCGAATTTCTGCAGCGAGCTTTCCTGCCCGGGCGCGTAATACAACGGAGAGCCGCCGACCTTTATGTTGGAGATGCGTATGATTCCGCTTGACACCAGCTCTGCCAGGTATGCAGATGCCATCAGGATGTTAGTGCCGATTTGTTTTGCCACTTGGGAAGGCAGCAATGGACCCTGCGACTTGACAAGGCTTATGACTTTGTCTCTCATAGAATGCAGTAAGAATAGAATTCTTATATAGTTTGTTATTTCCTAGGCAGCGTTCAAAATCTCACTAACGCTCGGGTTAGCAGCTTCTCGCCTTGTGATTATGTGATGGATGTATCGGTCGTGTCCCGCAGGGAGCGTCCCCTCGACCTCTTTTTATGTGATTTGTAATAAGGCTCGACCTCAAGGCTGCTAACCTTAATTTTGAACGCTGCCTATTTGCTGTTATGGCCTGACCCACTTTATCTCGTAGTAAGTGACGCTGTCCTCGTCATCGACTATGCCTATAAGAAGCCTTTTCTTTGTGCTGTGGGCCACCCTGTTCTTGGCAGCAAACTCGTACCATGTCAATGCGCTGGTCTCATGCACAGGATAGACAACCCATTTCGCGTGGTCTTCCCCGGGTTTAACGCCTCTGTCATATATCCTGAAATCAGCACCGAACTTCAATGCTGTCTTGATTATGTATCCCCTGTTCCTTATGTCCTTGAAGACAGAATACCTTACCCAGAAATTAGATTCAAGCCTTCTTGCCTTTTTCATGAAGTCTTCGGAGCTTATCTCCTTGTTTCCAGCGCCGAAAACCTTAAGCCTGCCTTTCTCAATAAGGTAAAGCCCTTCCAGAAGGGACATCTGCACCTTGCCGTTCTCCAGCAAAGTCCCGAACCTGCTCTGGTTGTAGAGCTCCCTGGCTGCATCTGAGATTTCCGTGATTATGATTTCTTTTGTGAAGACTGCATTGACAACTACCTTTGGCTCTTTTGATTCCTTATGCTCCTTTGGCTCTTCCTTCCTAGGCTCTTCTTTCTTATCTGCCTTCTCCGGATTCTTCTTTGCCATTAATGCAATATAACGCCCACTGTTTAAAAAGCTTGTTGAAGGCATCATAGTATTGTTAGTGTCCAGAATCAAAAAGGTGCTAAGAGTTAAATGGGCAAAGAAATCATGCTTCTTCCATTAAACAATTGAATACGCCTTTCTCATATTTTTCATAGAGTATTTTTCTGAATTTATTGTATGTTTTTGCGTACCTTGTCTTGCTGACAATCTCATCAAAAGCAGGGCAATGAAATGTTTTTATGCAGGATAGTATACTTGACTTAATTCTTGCCTGATTATTTTGCTCGTACAATTCTGCAAGTTTGCTGTAAAATTCAACGGCATATTCCTGTAATTCTTTACGTTTCTTGGCGTCCACTAATATAAGAAGCCTCAGTCTAAACCTATCAATAACAGAATAAACGACCATTCTGGTATATCCATCGGTATTAAGAACATTTTGCAGCAGGATATTTCCATATGTTTGAAGAAATGACAACTCCAGTTCCCTGTAGAGGCACTTATTTAAGGCTCGGATAGTGATTTTTGCATTTTCATTATCTTCGAAATTATAATTTTTCAACAATTCTTTGATTGCATTATCGCTTTCTTCATTGGGAAAAGCCAAGAGTTCATGTAAAGCTTCACTAATTTTTCTTTTGTCCATTGAGTATAATTTATTGCAGATTTCCATTCCATCTCCCTTAAAAAACACATTTATTCCCGTTTTCTTTAAGCCATTTCTCCTTTTCTTTGTAATCAGGCATTGCCTTTTCTATCAAAGCCCAGAATTTTTGAGAATGATTATGCTCGATTAAATGCGCAAGCTCATGGACACATACGTACTCTAACACATCCTCCGGCGCAAAAAGAAGCCTTGTAGAGACATTAATATTTCCATTGTTGGAGCAGCTTCCCCAGTTTGACTTGTTGTTTTTAAAAAAATTTTGTCTACTTTTTGATTAAAATACTTCTGGTTAAGTCCATTAATTCTGGATTTTAGCCCTTCAATTCTTTTTCTTGCCACACACCTGCTCAACAAAGAGGATATATGATGATTTTTTATATCATCCGGAATGCTGGAAGAAATCACAAGATATATGATTTTGCCGGCAATTCTGGCAGAACTGCTTTGTTTATCTTTAAAGGAAATATCCAGTAGATATTTATCGCTGCCAATTTTTAGGATATCCCCATTTGTATAAGTTTTTGCAGCTTTCGATTCAAGCATTATAGGAATTTCTATGAGCTTTTGCCTTATCCATACTTTCATCTTTAGAATTTCCCTTGACAACTCATCCCTGTTTAGAAATAAAGGCGCCCTTATAGTCCCTATCTTTCTGCCAATTCGCGCAGATATATTTTTCCTATCCTCTATAAAAATATTTATCGGATATTTTATTCCATTAACTTCCATATATTCTATTCTCATAAGATACTCGTCCAACTTGTTTAATCTTCTTTGGTGTTCTTCCTGTTTGCAAGAGCGCACCTTATCTCTTCATAGCTTACATCAGGAAGCAATTCCTTAATTTCTTTAAGTGAATTAATATCAGTGGATTTGCCTGCTGCTTCTTCGACTCGCCTAATCACTTCCTGCGATAGAACCTCAGAACTGGAAATATACCCATTAGCGATGAGCCTGTGCAAATGCCCATAAATTGTGGAAACGGCAAGATTTCTTTCTTTTGCGATTTCTTCTATGGATTTGCCTGCTTTGAATAAGCCAAAAGTTATTTTCTCAGAATCTCCCACTATGATCCGCTTTTCATTTTTAATTATCTGTAATCCTATCTTTATCTTCTCATCCAAAATCTTCCTGCCTGCTTCGGTGACCTCAAGAACAGAGTAATAATCTTCAATTGCAGGCTGGGTCCTTCTCAAAAATTCCATTCGCTCAAGCTGCTCTATAAATCCAATAATTGTGGCAATGTCATGCCATAATAAGCCGCCATATCCCTGATGTATGCTCAAATGAGCAATATCCTTTGCCTTTGAGCCTTTGAGGAATTCAGCCAGCTTGTGCTTTCCAACACTTAGGAATTTGGCTGCATTTAGGATAATCCATGCTGTTTGCTCAGAATCTTCCAAACGATTTTGATTAAGATGCCTCATTTATGCATGGAATATAAGCTTGGGATTTAAATGCTTTTTGTGGTTGTGGGCTTCATCCAACCAAACAAAAACTATTATAAACAATTAATTGTTTTGATGAGATATGCAAATAACATTCATGGGCACTTCTTCGATGGTGCCGACAAAGGAAAGGAACCAGATAGGGGTTTTTGTCAGGACCGGCTCTGAGGGCATACTGATAGACTGCGGGGAAGGCATCCAAAGGCAGTTCAAGATTGCGGGAGTGAGCCTGACTGAGATAACGAAGATACTCATAAGCCACTGGCACGGCGACCATGTCCTTGGGCTTCCGGGGCTGATACAGACGCTAAGCTCTTCGGACTATAGCGGGACGCTTGAGATCTACGGACCGAAGGAAACAAGGAAAAGATTCGTGAGCATGTTCAGGACATTCGTGTTTGACAGGAAGATTGACCTGAAGATACATGAGATAAAAAAGCAGGTTTTCTTTGAGAATGACGACCTGAAGCTTGAGGCCTACAAG
>JACOZO010000056.1 GCA_016181325.1 Candidatus Woesearchaeota archaeon
GCTTCGCTTCGTCCAGAGTTTGCTCGCCCTACGGGCTCGGGTCGGATTTTCAGGACACAAGGAAATCGGAGATTTCCGGTGTGCCGGAAATCCAAAGGATTTCCAAGCATGCCGAAAATAGAAAACTCTGTTGGTAAAAGGTAATACTTCTGGATTTCACTTCGTTCATCCAGAGTTTTCTATTTTCGTGCATAAGCCCAATTAGCTGACTGAAAAGATTTTTTGTTTATGGGATTTCTTTAATTGCCAATAAAAAAAGGAAATTTCCCCGATAAACTGCAGCAAAGATAACTTTATATATCTGCTAATCCCCGAATAATTCATGGGATTGCTGAAAGAGGCTGAAAAGCTGAAGGGCGGCGATGCAAGCCTCACATCAAAGGGATATGCCAAGGTCAATGACCATAAAAAGATAAATTCAAAGCTCATCAAGGAATATCTTTCCAGCCAGATAAAAAGGGAGGAAGTTTCTGATATAGACGAGCCGCAGCACCATATTTCCGTGGAATCGGCAAAGCTGCAGATAAAAAGGCCGGAAGGGATTTCAAAAGCCCTTGGAAAGGCCCAAAAAGGCCCGGCTTCCACCCCTGATTCAATCAACTCAGTGATTGAGGCGCAGCTGGACGCCGGCCAAAGGACTGGGCGGCAGGAAAGCCGCTTGCTCGGCCCTGAAAGGATCCATTCAGGCATTCCCGGCCTTGATGAGGTCATGGAAGGCGGCTTCAGGAAGAACAAGATAAATCTCATTGCAGGCGGCGCGGGCTGCGGCAAGAGCATCTTCTGCATGCAGTTCCTAATCGAAGGCATAAGGAAGCACGGCGAGAACGGCGTCTATATCTCATTTGAAGAGACTGAAGACAATATACTCAAGGATTTCGGAAGGTTCAGCTGGGACATCCAGAAGCTCATAAAGGAGAGGAAGCTCGCAATACTCTACTACTCCCCTGAGCAGGTGGACAAGGTGCTCAAGGTCGGCGGCGGCTCTGTAAGGGATGCCATTGAAAGCATAAGCGCGAAAAGGATTGTGCTTGACAGCCTTACTGCATTCACGCTGCTGTATGAGAACCCCCTTGACAAGAGGAAAGCCCTGATAAGGTTTGTCGAGGCAGTCGAGAAATGGGGCGTTTCCGCATTGGTGACTTCTGAGCAGGAGCCTGATCCGGACAAGCACCACAGCACCATACTTGAATTTGAGGTCGACGGCGTCATACTTCTTTACAACATCAGGAAGGGCGACATAAGGGAGAGGAGCCTTGAGGTCTTCAAGATGAGGGGCACCCGGCACTCCCCAAAGATATTCCCTATGAAGATTTCCAATGACGGGATTGTCGTGTTCCCTGACGAGACTGTGTTTTAGGCTATTATCTTCCGGCTTTTTTGACAAATTCCTTTATATCCCTGCTCAGTTCCTTGTCAATAGCCTCAAATACAATTTCATCATCAATATTGCCGTATTGATGGCTTATTATGTTCCTCATTCCTTTCGCGTTTTTTAGTCTTGCAGCCAGGCCATCATCAATGATTTTGCCATCTAAAAGAACGTTAAATGCATCAATGTCATCATCAGGCATCCTTAATTTCCTGTTTTTTATTGCAAGAAATGCCAAATCTGTTGCCGCCTCGACTATTTTTTCAACATATCTTTCGCATGCCGCTTTCTTTTCAAGGTTTGATTGGTACTCCTCAAAACCGGGCGGCAATATGCTTTCAAGCTCTCTTAAATACCTGTTTATTTCGCTTATCTTGTCTTCTATCCTGCCCATGCATCAGCACCGAATATCTTCTTAATCCTCAGGAAATAATCATGATCCTTAAGATATTTTATTGTAAAATCCGTATTGTCGTAATTTCTGCTTTGGTAGAGGACTTTATGGTTTTTTGCAATCTCTTTTTTCACTTTCTGCGGAAGGGCATTGAATGCCTGAATATCCGCCTTTTTAGGAAGCTGTCCTGATACCCTTATTCTGAATCTTGTGGCATCTCTCAAAGAAACGTCTTTCTTTAAGACAGCGCAAATGTCAATATCAGAATTGCTGGTGAATGTGTTGTCAGCGAATGAGCCGAACAGAAGCACTGCTGCAACACTTTGGCCAAGCTCATCTTTAAGGACGGCATCAACAGCCTTTTCCATTATTCTCTTGTTGTCCTGGTTTTTCCTGAGCCCGAATTCATCCCCGAATTCAAAAATTTCTTTTATGAAATCCAATTTTGGCTTGATATCCCTGCTCAGCCTGTTCCTTTCTGACTGGGTAAGCGGCCTGCCGTCCAACTGCTTCAGTATTATTCCTAGTTCTTTCTTTCCGAATATCCTTCTTGCGTTTTGATTGCCGGTTAAAAATTTTTTAAGCATAAAATAACCATTATTTAGGTTATATTTAAGTTTTTCTATTCAAATTGAAAAGTATTCTATTTTGCACTTGGGAGGCATACAAGTCAAATAATTTTAATAGTCAAGTTTTTATACTATAAAATAATTGATAATTTATGCGGAAAAAGAGGGCGCAGTCTGCTGTCGAGATGATGATAATCCTTGCTGTAGGGCTGGCAATTCTCATAGGGATACTCAATATATTCTTCAAGGCAAATGATTCTTTTTCAGGCCAGCTTGAGTCAAAAAAGGCAAGGGCAGCCGTCGATGCAGTCGCAGACGCGGCCGGGATGCTGTACCAGCAGGGAGCAGGCTCGAAAACAAGGGTTTATGTCACGCTGCCGGAGAATGTCAATCACATAAACCTTACACAAAGGCTTGTGCTGATAAATTTCAATTCGGGCGGAAATCCAAGGGACGTTTACAGAAGCCTTGATTTCAACATTTCAGGCAGCCTGCCGGCTGATGAAGGCAGCCTCTGGGTATATCTTGAATCAAGGGAAGGCTATGTGCAGGTAAGCTCAAATTCCACGGGATGAGCCACGGAATGACAATGATCAAAAAAACCCAGATATCCGCTGATTTTATCATTACCATTTCCATCTCACTAATAGTTTTCCTGGCAGTCTTCTACATCGCAGACAACAGAAACACTGCCTTGAGGTCTTATGAAGCCGGCCTTTATGCAAGGCAGGAGGCTGACAGGCTTGCGCTTGAGCTGAATTCAATATTCATTGCCGGGCCGAATTCAACCAGCACGATTTTCTTTGCAGGCATCCTTAAAGACGGCACACCTTATAACCTCACATTGGTGCCATTGAAACGCACTGCAAACATAGAATATGATTTTGAGGGCCTGCAAAGGCAGCATCAGGCAGGCATCCTGACGGCAAACATCACCGGTGATTTGATGAATATCAGAGGCAATATAATGCTCAGCAGCTCAGGCAGGGGGATTTTAGTTGAAAGGCAGCCATAAACCGGGAATTTCAGGCAGGCAATGCCAGATTTTCTCACTTGACATGCTCATTGCCATGATGGGCTTTGTGATTTTAATAATCTCCGCCTCTTTATTGTGGGACTACAGCCTCAACAGCATAGATGCAAGGGAAAACAGGTACAGAATGGAGCTTGCGGCATCCGGTGTCCTGTCATCGCTGCTGGAGACTCAGGGCAATCCGGCAAACTGGAGCAGCCTTCCAATTTCACAATTCAATGAAAGCAATATTGATTCGCTGGGGCTGGCTAAGAACAGCACATTGGGATTGAGCCACGAAGGGCTTTGGGAGATTGACTGGAAGAAATTAAGGTACCTGAATTCATCAAGCTACAACAAGACAAAGGTCATGCTCGGGCTGCAGGGATATGAGTTCAACCTGACTGTCAATAAATTCAATGGGAGCTCCTTTGCATTAAATTATTCAGTATCAGGCGAAATTCAGTCCGCCAATGTCGTGAAGCGCACAAGATACGCGCTACTTGACAATAAGAGGGCCGAGCTTGTGCTTATGGTGGGCCAAAATGAGTAAGAAGGGGATTATTTTTACGCTGGATGCAATTCTGGCGATAATCATAGGCGCCCTGATAATCTCAGCCTCATATTTTTTGCTTTCCCGGCACGATCCAGGCTTCAATATGAATGCATTGAGCATGATGTCATTTGATTCTTTGGCTGTGCTGGAAAAGGACAGCACGTTTAGGAATGCAGCTGATGCAAAAAACCCATCCGGATTAGCCGCGTTCATCACCTCTATGCCGGGCAATACATGTGCAAACATCTCTGTCTTTGACAATAGCTCTATGCTCATAACATCATCGCAGAAATCTGGCTGCAGCCTCAATTATTCCATAGTTTCAAGGCGGGCATTTGTGTCATCAAATTTTAGCTCCTATTATGCTGAGATGAGAATTTCGTTCGGATAAAGCCGTAAAAATCAAAAAATGAGCTGCAAAATTATTGACAGGAAAAAAGGAGTCTTGTTCACTGTTACAGCCATAATGCTGCTGCTGTCAGTCTATCTGCTGGCAAATGCGTTTTCTGAACGGAGCTCCGGGCTGTCAGAAGCCATAATTGGCCTGTCTTTTGGTGACCGCCTGAGGTTTGTAGAGGACGACATTATAAGCGGCAGCTACGCCCAGCTCCTTGACATTGATTTTGACAATACCGAGAGAAGCGCCAGTTTCACGCTGAGATTTGACAGGTTTTTTATTTCTCCGTTGAGAGACTATCCGAGTTACATGAAAGCCTACGAAACATTGGCTGAAAACAAATATTCATCCCTTAGCAACATCAACATCACATTGTCAGGATTCAACTCGTCATTCATTGCAAGGCCTTATAATTCAACATTCATTCTCGGAAAATCCAATTTTACGATATTGACCATGCCTGATTCAGCCAATTATATCCAGACCATAACTGCCAATATAAGACTAAACGGCACGTTTTCATGCGATGGCGAGGCGTGCGAGGACCAGGAGGATGCCGATGAAAATGCCTGCGAGCAGCCCGGCAATGACCCGCAAGGCAATCCAGTAATTGATATTACATGGGAAGATAAGAACGGGATGACATGCACGAGGTCCAGAAGGCTTGACCCGACCGAAGACAACAACAAAGGGAACGGAAAGCAGTTCTATGTCGGGCTTTTAGATGCCGGAAATGCCGAGATCAAGTATGGAAGCGTAGACGGAACCAATGGCATTTTCAGGCTGGCTGCAGATGCCCTCTCTGCAAATGCAACGCAGCTTGACATCGGCTATGCCCTGATGGGTGGCAGGCTTTCAATTGAAGGCGGAATCCTGAGCATAAGAACGCCGTCTAATGTGACGAAATCAGCACGAATAATCCTCTACGGGGAATGAGCCTAAATTTTCCCAAACATTTAAATATGGGCTGAAGTAGCCCTTTATTATGGAACAGGCAAGGCCTCTCGACGCGTTGAACAGGGCAAGGGACAAGAGGGTCATTGTGGAATTGAAGAACAGCAAGGCATTCAGCGGCAAGCTAAAGGCATTTGACATCCATGTCAATGTTGTCCTTGAGGAAGCCCATGAAATGGAAAATGGCGAGATCAAGAGAAAGCTCGGCGTC
>JACOZO010000057.1 GCA_016181325.1 Candidatus Woesearchaeota archaeon
TTGCTGGCGTTAAGAATTTTTATTCATGCACAATCAAGAAAAATTTGAAATTGAATATAACACCTATTACCCGCACTAACGGGCGTAATTGATTTATCTGCCGGCTATTGACTATATGCTAAATATTTCTTTTCTATATTGCAATTAAGCACTGGCCACTGGCCAAACACCTGCGCAGCCTATATAAATAAAATTAAATCATAACTGGATTATGAAGAATTCAAATGATGTGGGTGGCATCAATGGAGAACATGACTTTAAGACTCTTATTGATGAGATGAAAATTAGGGGCTATAGCAGGCAGACAATGGATAGTTATGTTTATCTTAATTCCAGGTTTCTGGATTATATCAAAAAATCTCCCAAAGACGTCAATAAAAGTGATATCACTAATTATCTTGTTTTGCTTTATGATGGGGGCAAGGCATCCGCAACAAGGCATCTTGTATGCAGTGCATTGAAGTTTTATTATGAAACTGTGTTAAAAAGGAGGTTTCAGCTTAAGCATCCCAAGAAATCCAATAAGCTATCGGGTGTTTTGGGTAAACAGGATATACTAGACATGATCAGTGCTCTTCCAAATCCAAAGCACAGGCTTGTTGTTGAGCTGATGTACGGCTCGGGATTAAGGGTTGGAGAAGCTAGGAAAGTGAAGATTGGGGATTTTGATATTGAAAGGAAACTGCTTATGATTAGGGGATGCAAGGGCGGCAAGGACAGGGTTGTGAACCTGTCGGACAGGTTTATTTCTGATTTTACGCAGTTTGCAAGGGCAGAAAACAGCTATCTGTTTGAACCATCAGGAAGGCCCGGAAGGCACATATGTGAAAGGACTGCACAGAATATTGTAAAGAATGCCGCGAAGAGAGCGGGCATTGGCAAGAAGGCCCACCCTCATACATTAAGGACAAGCTATGCCACCCATCTCATTGAGAATGGAGTTGACATAAGCTTTGTGCAGAGGCTGCTGGGGCATTCAAGAATAAGCACGACGCAGGCTTACATTAGGCTTAATAGCAACTCATTGAGCAAGATAAAGAGCCCATTGGACTGATAAGCTGTAATCCACTGCCATTTGGACAAAAATTATAAATAACTACAAAAAACTATATATATTATAATAACAATATTTAAATATAAGCTGCATTCAAGAAATAGGGTAATCTACTATAGGTAGTAGGTCAGAGCTTTCTGGCATACTATATATAGTGCATTTTAATGCATTTAAGAAAAAGGGTAAAGAGGGGTTAGGCATGGCTATGGAAATAATAAGAGTCAGCAAGAGGGATGGAACAGTAGTTTCTTTTGAGCACGGGAAGATATCTGATGCCATATTCAAGGCAGCTGTGACTGTTGGCGGCAGGAACAGGAAGGAAGCTGATTATCTGGCAGACAAGGTTGTTGATGAGCTGCTGAAAGGCGAAAAAGAAGTCCCTAATGTTGAGGAAGTGCAGGATGCTGTTGAAAAGGTGCTGATTGAAGGAGGCCATGCAAAGACTGCAAAGGCATACATTGTCTACAGGCAGAAAAGGGCTGAGCTGAGGGAAGAGAAGAAAAGGGTGCTTGAAAAGGCCGAGATTGATGAAGTTGACAAAAGATTTGACGTTAACGCATTGAGAGTCCTGAAGGCAAGATATCTCAGGAGAAATTCCAAGGGCAAGCTCATTGAGACGCCAAAGGAGCTTTTCACAAGAGTGGCTGTGCATGCAGCGCTGCCTGACCTGTTCTATGATTCAAGGATATTTGACATCAAAGGCACGCAGGCTGTCAATCCTGTTGAAGACTTTACGCCGGCTGAGCACGAGGACAAATACGCTGTCGGGAAATACGCCCTGAACCAGTACCACTGGGAAGCCATGAAGAGAATGTATGACAGGTTCAACCGGAATAAGCAGATGGGGATTACATGGACTCAGCTGTTCAGCATGGTGGCAAATGGCGACTTCAATTCCTATGAGAAAAACATAAGCGAGTTCTTTGATATAATGACACACAAGGAGTTCCTGCCAAACACGCCTGCAATAGCGAATTTTGGAAACCCATTGGGCATGGGATCAGCATGTTTCGTGCTTGATGTGCCTGATTCAATTGACGGAATCATGGAGACGCTGAAAAATACTGCCATTGTCTTCAAGGCAGGCGGCGGAATGGGGTACAACTTCAGCAAATTAAGGCCTGAAGGGGATTTTGTAAGCTCCACAGGAGGGGTTGCCTCAGGTCCATTGAGCTTCATGAGGCTGTTTGACACGATGACTGAAGTGATAAAACAAGGGGGAATAAGGAGAGGCGCCAACATGGGCATACTTAACAGCAACCACCCTGACATCGAGAAGTTCATCACTGCAAAGGACGGCAACAAGACACTGAGAAATTTCAACATCTCAGTCCTTCTGATGCCGGAATTCTGGGAGTGCTATGAGAAAAATGAGCCATACCCATTGGTCAATCCAAGAACCAAGGAGATCGTCAAATACATCGATCCAAAAGTGCTGTTTGACAAGATGGTCTACCAGGCATGGGAAAGCGCAGAGCCGGGAGTGATTTTCTATGATGTAGTGAACAAGTACAATCCGTTCTTTGAGCACCTTGGGCCTATTGTTACGACGAATCCTTGCGTTGATAATGACACTCTAGTACCTACTGAAAACGGCTTGGAAAGGATAGATTCAATGAAGACTAAAAGCATATTCATTGATGGACGAACTGGAATACAAAGCGGAAATCTAATGCTGCTCCAAAAGGGATGCAGAAAGGCAGAAGCTGCACAAGTGATTAAAACAGGAATTAAAGATACATTTAAGCTTACAACTAAGTCAGGTTATGAGCTAATTGCAACAGCCGACCATAAAGTATTTACTGATAACGGATGGAAGGAAATAGATAAGCTGACAAAAGATGACTCTGTTTTCCTGCAATCAGGGCATGGAAGCTTTAACATTGCTAAAGAGCTTTCATTTAATGTAAACAATACAATAATCGGGGAAAACGGGAGAACATACAGCTTAAACCTTCCAAAAGAATGGAGCAGAGAGCTTGGGCTTGTGCTGGGTTGGCTTACCGGAGACGGATGGTTCAATGAAAACAATAATTCCATGGGCTTTGTATTCGCCCCAGAGGATAATGAAATAAAAGATGCAATAAAACCAATTTTGGAGGGATACTTTAACAGGGAAATCAAAGAAAGAACATATGAAAATGGATGTGTTCAAATAAGAAGCGCAAGCAAATATATTATAGATTTCTTCAAGAAATTAGGAGTAATGCAGGATAGATGTGTTCCTCAGTCTGTATTTACAGCAACAGAAGAGGCAGTTATAGGATTCCTGCAGGGCATATTCAGCGCAGACGGAACAATAGGAATGGGCAGCGAAAGCAGGAATTATATAAGGCTGAATTCAAGCTCTATAAGGCTTTTGAAAGATGTTCAGCTAATTTTGCTGAATATTGGCATAAGAAGCTCAATATATGACAGGACTACAAAGCCAAAGGAATTCAAATATACCAATAGCAAAGGGGAGCTTGTAATTTATACAACTTCAGGCGAAAATTATGAGCTTAATATAAGCAAGGAAAATGTTCCAAAATTCCTTGAAAAAATAGGATTCCTGCACAGCAAATTTAAGGAAAAAGCGCTTAAAATCAGCAAATTTGGATTTTATGAGGAGCGTTTCCTTGACAAAGTAAAAGGCATAGAATATGCTGGTAAAAGAGAAGTTTATGACATAACAGAGCCATTGAGCCATTCATTTATTGCAAACGGCATTGTTGTGCATAATTGCGGTGAAGTCCTTCTTTACCCAAACGAGCCGTGCAATCTTGGAAGCATAAACGTGTGGGCGTTTGTGAAGCATGAAGATGACAGGCCTGTGATGGATTGGGACGGGCTGAAAGAGGCTGTCATCACCAGCACAAAGCTGCTTGACAATGTGATTGACGTGAACAATTTCCCCCTTAAGGCAATAGAGGAGATGAGCCTTAATACCAGGAAGATAGGATTAGGAGTAATGGGAGTCGGCGACCTTCTCTATGAGCTGAGAATACCTTACAATACTGAAGAAGGCAGAAGGTTCATGGAAAAACTTATGGAGTTCATAACCTACTGGTCAAAGATTGAGAGCATAGAGCTCGCCAAGAAAAGAGGCAACCTGCCTTACTACAACAAAAGCTTCTACAAGGACGGCCAGCTGCCGTTCAGGGGGCGAGAGTTGAGGGATGAATGGCATTTTGACTGGGACAAGATGAGTCAGGACATAAAGCAGTTTGGCATAAGGAACGGCTATACCACCATCATTGCGCCGACAGGCAGCATATCAATGATAGCAGGATGCAGCTCAGGCATGGAGCCGGTGTACTCGCTTGCATTCGAGAAGAACGTCAAGGTCGGCAGCTTTTACTATGTTGACCCTGCTTTTGAGAAAGTCATGCGCGAAGAAGGGCTTTACAATGATGAGCTTATGTCTGAGATATGCAACAACAAGGGCAGTATGCAGGGGCTTGGCTCAGTGCCGGAGCATCTGAGGAATGTGTTCATGACTGCGCTTGATATAACTCCGGAGGATCATATAAGGGCGCTTGCCTCGTTCCAGAAATGGGTGGACAGCTCCATCTCAAAGACAAACAACTTCCCTGCTGACGCAACGCTTGAATACATGAGGGACAGTTACATACTGGCATACAGGCTTGGCTGCAAGGACGTGACTGTTTTCAGGGACACCAGCATAAAGGACCAGGTTTTAGTCGCTCCCACGAAAAAAGAGGAAAAAGTCGAGACAAAGCTTGCTGAGATGAAGCACGAAGCCAAAAAACCGAAGGAAAGCGAAACAGGGCTGCTGTTTGCAAACGGCAACGGTGAGGGCATAGGCAGGGACAAGACCATAAAGAACTGCCCGGAATGCAGCACCCTTCTTGAGAAAAAGGAAGGCTGCGTCAACTGCCCAAGCTGCGGCTGGGGAATGTGCACATAAATTTTTAATATCCTTTAATTTTCTTTTTCTTGTTTTTTCAGTTTAAATCGTGATTTTCACTAAAAGGGGGAATATTATGGTTGGATATTATAGCCATTAGATTTAGAAATAAATTTCAGCAATAAAATTGCATTAACTTGAATATTGCAGCAAGACTTCATACAATAATAAAAACAATTAAGCTTTATTTGGGGGGACAGTAACCATCGCACTTTACGTATCTGCGATAGTCCCTCACACGCCCCTGTAAATATATTATAGATGGTGCGGCTGTCCTTTCGTCAGCAATAAGGCGTGAAACGAAAGGACGGAATTAATAATAATTTTCATTGCAATTGGGATAATACTATGAAATGCCTGTTGCGAATGCGCAAATGATTGTGAAGCATTTTAAAAAATAAAATCAAAATGGTAACAAAAATAAAAGCTCCCATATATGTTGAAGGGGAGGAAGACAAAAGGAAGCTTGGGCTTGTGCATGTAATTAC
>JACOZO010000143.1 GCA_016181325.1 Candidatus Woesearchaeota archaeon
AAAGTGTATATTGTTATACGAAAACGAAATGTTTAAATACCAGGACGTTCATGGGATGTAAACATATGGATAAAAAAGGAGGATTCCAGGCAAAGTTGGGATTAAACTGGTTTACTTTTGCCCTGTTTGCTGTCGGATTTGCTGCTTATAACTTTTATTCCGAATATTCTTATACTGGATATATCACCCAATCAGGATCAGCATCTTCAGGCAAACCTGATTTGGCTGTAGACAGAATAACAGCGACTGCCAGTCGGCTGTCAGGAGAAGACTACAACTATGCACTCAAAATAGACTATACTATCACTATCTTGAACAGAGGAAATGCAGCATCAACACAGAATTTTGTGGTGGATTTCGTAGCTCAGATTGCTGACGCGCCAAATTATGGCATTAGTAATATACCTAATTTCAATAGAGTGGAACCCGTTAACACCGATACTTTTACCTTAAACCGCGGACAGAAAATTTCTAAGACATTTACCCAATACCTGACATCCGAACAGGTTCCATCCACAGCCAAGACATTAAGGGTATCTACAAGCGCTCTTGCTGACCAGCACTATCTACAAGCGCTCTTGCTGACCAGCACGTTAATGAACCGCTAATGAATAACCTTATAGATGAGTCAAACGAGAATAATAATCGCAAAAGTCAGGTATTGAGCTTAAGAGTGCCTAATCAACCTGCTGTATCGCCTGCATCAAGGCCGGCCAGTGTATGCGCTGCCGATGTACAACAATGCAATGACGGCACCTATGTCTCAAGAGACCCGGCGAATAACTGTAATTTTAGAGCCTGCCCAGTGCAGATATTAGGACCTGACTTTGATAATAATGGCTGCGTAGAGTCTGTCAATGATTTCCAGAGTTTTGCAAATGCCTTCAAAGCTAAGAGACTTGCTGTCGATTACTCAGGAGACGGCAAGATTGATATGGACGACTTTTTCAGATTTGCCGATAGGATTGGCAGTTCACAAAACCAGCAAGCCTGCAGCAGGCTTATGACTGCCGCATTGAGCTAAATAAAATCATTGAATGAATATCAAGGAGTAAACACATGGATAAAAAAGGAGGATTCCAGGCAAAGTTGGGACTAAACTGGTTTACTTTTGCCCTGCTTGCTGTCGGATTTGCTGCTTATAACTTTTATTCTGAATATTCTTATACTGGATATAGTATCTTTGGAGGACAAGAATCTTCAGGCAAACCTGATTTGGCTGTAGACAGAATAACAGCGACTGCCAGTCGGCTGTCAGGAGAGTACTATGGCTATACCCTCCAAATAGACTATACTGTCACTATCTTGAACAGAGGAAATGCAGCATCAACACAGAATTTTGTGGTTGCTTTCGCAGCTCAGATTGCTGACGCGCCAAGTTATGGCATTCGTGATGTACCTAATTTCGATAAGATTGAACCCGTTAACGATGGTTCTTTTATCTTAAACCCAAGACAGAAAATTTCTAAGACATTCACCCAATACCTGACATCCGAACAGGTTCCATCCACAGCCAAGACATTAAGGGTATCTACAAGCGCTCTTGCTGACCAGCACATTAGTTCACCGCAAATGGATGGTAGAGGAGAAGGATCAGTATGCACTGCCGAAGTGGAACTATGCAATGACCGCACCACCTATGTCTCAAGAGACCCGGCGAATAACTGCCAATTCAGGCCGTGCCCGGCAGCATCATGCACTGATACAGATAATGGAAGGTCTATGGATATTAAGGGCACTGCTTCAGGCGTGCATTACAGATCTAATCAAGCCGGTGCTTTTACTGACACTTGCGTAAATGCGCGGACAACCAATTCAGAAAGTGTTCCAGAGAGCAGATACCTGCACGAATATTATTGCTATAACACTAAAGTGACGGAAAGCTATTATACATGCCCCACAAATAAAATTTGCAGGGATGGTGCCTGCGTAAGCCCGCCAACAGAGCCGGTATGCGCTGCCGATGTGCAACAATGCAATGACGGCACCTATGTCTCAAGAGACCCGGCGAATAACTGCAATTTTAGAGCCTGCCCAACTCCAGCACCAGGAATTCCAACAACAGGCGAAGTACCATGCCCCCTAGCACCCATCACCAGCTGCCCATCAGGACAAATGCCTAACATAGTTACATCGAATGATGGATGTAAATCTCAAAGCGGTTGCAGGCTTAATAATGATAATAATGAAGTACCATGCCCCCTAGCACCCATCACCAGCTGCCCATCAGGACAAGTTGTATTACTCCATCAACATCAACGACATTACCATGTACAACTGGATGGCAATGTTACAATAATCAAATAGCAGGCTTCAAAAACAATAATTGTGAATGGGATACCACAATGACGTATTGCCCATCTGGTTGTAGGAATGGAAGGTGCAGCGATATCGCATTGCAGTAAAGGGAAGTGCCAAAATTTTTCTTTATTTTTATTCAGCGAAAAAAATTCCTTTTTGAAGCCATTTTTTGCATATCATTTCGAAAGGTTTATAAATTAGTAAAGAGAGGGTAATTGTAATATATCAAAAGAGGTGAAATGATGAAGTATTCCCGTTCAAAGAAGGCAGACTTAAGTTTGTCAACAAACGCGATTGTGATTCT
>JACOZO010000058.1 GCA_016181325.1 Candidatus Woesearchaeota archaeon
ATGCAATTAAAAATTATTATTCCTTCCGTCGTTTTGCTTTAGTAAGATATTATCGCAAAACGACAGCCGCACAATCTAAGACATAAGCACGGGTGGGTGGAGGGCATTATAAGCACGTAAAGTGCGCTCAGCTAATTCCAAAAAATGCGAAGCATTTTTGGCACCAAAAATCCAATCAAGTTAGTCTGGTGATTTTTTCGTGCCCTCCCTAATAATTATTCTTTATTGCGTGTTTCTTTCTATAATGCTTCCAGAATTCTATAATCATCGGCAGGATTGAAAGTATTATTATTACAATGATGGCCAGGGAAAAATTCTGCCTTACTATGGTTATGTTCCCGAAGAAATACCCCCCAAATACCAATAGCCCGACCCACAAGATGCCTCCGAATACATTGTAGAATGCGAACTTCAGGTAGCTCATCCTGCCTATTCCCGCGACAAACGGCGCAAAAGTCCTGACTATCGGCACGAATCTCGCAAGCACAATGGTCTTTGAGCCGTATTTCTCATAGAAATTGTGGGTTTTATCCAGATATTCCTTCTTGAGGAATCTGGCATTCTTCTGCCTGAAAACCTTTGGCCCCATGTACTTGCCGATTGCATAATTCAGGCTGTCCCCAAGAATGGCTGCAGCGCTCAAAGAGAAAAACAGCCACCACACATTCAGCGCTCCAATTGAAGCAAATGTTCCTGCAGCGAACAGCAATGAGTCTCCCGGAAGGAATGGGGTAACTACCAATCCCGTCTCGGCAAAAACAATCAGAAACAGTATGAGATAAGTCCCAATCCCGAAATTCTGTATCAGCAGGCTGAGATATTTGTCAAGATGCAGTATGAAGTCGATAATGTTGTTGAAAAATGCCATTTATCGTGAATCTTTGGCTCATATTATTTATATTTTGTTGTTAATTATTATATTCAATTCCCCATAATACTATATCCTGCATCCACATGGATGATCTGCCCTGTAATCGCCTTTGACAGGTCGCTACACAAAAACAAGGCGCAGTCAGCGACTTCATCCGCAGTTACCAGCCTTTTCATTGGCGATTTGTGCGCATGGTTCATCACCGTCTCCCCGAATCCTGAAATTCCAGAGGCAGCAAGTGTCGGTATTGGCCCTGCTGAAATGCCGTTCACCCTTATTTTCTGCTCTCCCAGGTCATTTGCCGCATACCTTATCCCTGCCTCAAGGGCAGCCTTTGCAGCGCCCATTACATTATAATTAGGGATGACTTTTTCAGAGCCGATATAAGTCATCGCAACAACGCTTCCCCCGTTCTTCATCAAGGGAACAGACCTTTTAATCAATTCAATAAGTGAATAGGAGCTTACGTCATGCGCCAGATGGTAGCCTTTCCTGTCAGCATCAATAAATTTCCCTCTTAGATGCTCCTTTTTGGCAAACGCAATGCTGTGGATAAGGAAATCAATCTCTCCAAATTCATTCTTTACTTTGTTGAAGAAAGAGTCAAGAAGCGCATCATCAGTCACATCGCATTGCGCAAAAATTGGATTCTTTAATTCCCTCATCAAGGGCAGCGCAGACTGCTCATTTCTTTCCTGATAGGCAGCTGCAATCCTGCACCCAGCTTCATCAAGCCTTTTGGCAATGTGCCATGCTATGCTCTTGTCATTTGCTATCCCGAAGACTATGGCTTTTCTGCCTGACAAATCAATATTTATGGACATTTTAGAAATGTAAAATCCCTGGCTTTATAAAAATATATCAACGTTCAGCACTATTTTATTAATGCTAGAAACTCCTTTCTTGTTAATCCTGCCTGTCTTACAATTTCCAGCAAAGTTCCCTTATCAATTTCCGGATGATTTGGCACAACAACAGCTTTCTTGCCAGAATCCAGTTCTTTAATCAGAATAATATGGCTTCCCTTTTGCCTTACTGCCTTGAAGCCCTTTTTTGATAGTATTTTTATGACTTCACGCCCTGATAGCCTCGGCAGTTTCATTGCTTTTGACCTCAAAACTCGTTACCAGAATATCGCCGGAGCTTATTCCTTCGGGCAAGCCCATCTCTTCAATATAAAGTTCGCATGCTTCTTTAAGATTTTTAATGGCTACTTCTACGGTGTAGCCCTCACTAACCACATCTAATTCCGGGCATAAAGCTACAAACTGCTTCTCCCCTTTTCTAATGATTGCTGTAAGTCCCATTTTGGCCATATTCCTTAATCAGATTATGCCTTTTAAATAACTATCTAAAAAATCAAAGCACAATATACGGCTTCATCTTCACCCTTAGGGCCTCTTCGATGTTCTTTTCCTCTTCAGAAGTCATGTAAATCATCTTCTTTTTCTTTCTCTCGTACTGCTTTATCTTCAGCCTCATTCCTTTCTGGTATTCCTTCAGGTAGTCAAACGGAAAATATTCGATGTACAAGTCAAGCTTAGGGATGAAAAAAGTGCTCCTGAAGTCATCGCTCTCTGCCCAGGTAGCCACAGTTTCGTACTGGAAGATAATGCCGTTCTCAAACAGGAAATTTGCTATGGCCATCTCAGCCCTGCTCTTGACCATAAGCCCTGTCTTTGCCTTGAACATGTGCTGCAGTGAATTTGACCTTGTCTCAATCTCGGAAATCTTGATTGGAATGCCTTTTTCCGCCCTTATCTCGTCAAAAAGCCTTATGCCTTCCTTGTTTTCGTAATTCTTGTTCAGCTCGATGACAGTGTCGAATGACTGCACGGATTCCTTTACCATTCCCATGAGGAATTCCATATACCCCTTGTTGTACCAGCCGTCTACATTGCTCCTGTCAAGCTCAGTCGCCTTGGTGAAGCAGTGGTGCGCCTGCTTTATGAGGCTTTTCTTGCCGTCCTCTTTCCTGAAATCATCTATCCTGCTGTCATCAATTTCCCAGTCAGTCTCCATGGGAATCCTGTAGGCACCGGCCTTGTGCCTGCCTTCCACAAGCATCTTTTTCCTGTAGAATATGTTTCCCTTGCCCATCAGCGCCTTCACTTTGTTTTCGTCGCTGGAAATCTGGATGCCAAGGGCATTGTCAAAGTACTTTATTGAGTTCTCGAAATCCCCGAGATAGGAATAGCACGCTGCAATGTTGTAATTGAGCTTGAACAGAAAGTCTGCGGCATTGGGAAACAGCTCCTCCTCGTTTCCCTTGAAAGGATACAGTGCATGCGCCTTGTTGTATTCCTCAATTGATGCCTTGTACTGCTTGAGCTGCGCAAGCCTGTCAGCCTCTTTCTTTATCTCTTCGGCCTGCTTCATCTCCTCGGTCTCGCGGAAATTCTCGGCGCTGCTCTTCTCTTTCTTGCCGAATATCTGCCTGCTGAAGATGTCTTTTATAGCGCCTATTACCATCAGAAAGTGAATCATATAACAACTATTTAAAGATTACTTTTTAGATTTACGGCGCACGAACCGGAACTAAAACAAGAAACCTAATATGAAAATAAAAAAATAATCTTATTATTTTGCGCAGAAAGGATTTGCGATTGTCGTGTAGTTGACCCACAGGTAAGCCACAACAAGGCCAGCCAGGAATGCCACAAGAACCAAGAAGCCCGGATGCGTCACAATCCCTCTTTTCATGTCAAACATCTTCATAAAAATCACCTTTTGTATTTATTGGCGATTTTCGGGAAAGCTTCTATTTAAATATTTCTATTGTCCAGCTGCCCGTCAATCTCCTTTGCGATTTCCCTTAGATCTTCCCAAGTCCTTTTGACGTCCTTTTCAAGCTCGTCAATTAAAGCCCTCAGGTTGTCGGCCCTCAGGTAATAGGTATTGCCTTCATGCACCACAAGCCCGGATTCAATCAGCCTGTTGATGTGGTGGATTACCGTGCCTCTTGTCAGGTGAAGCTTTGCGGCAATATCATCACTGGACAGCGATGCCCCTGATTTTGCTGACTTGAGCAGCTCTATGAACACCCTGAAGCAGCTCTTGTCCTTGTCCCTTATGTTGAACAGCCCCAAAGAGCTGCCAAGCCACTGAAGCTCCTGGTTTACGTTACGCTCTGCCGGCTTTCTTATATTTACTATTGTTATCCTTTGTCTGATGAATGCCATAAGCGGGTATAACATATCCACCTATTTAAACTTTTGCTCTTACGCCGAAACATTTATATATTAGTTGATATTACAACCATTTCGTTGACTTAAAGTCAACCAATGTTTAAATCAATACTGAGGTGGTATAAGATGATAGGAAGAATTTTTGATGAGATAAACAGAATGGAGAGGGATATGAGCATGCTATGTATAGACAAGTGTGCTGAAGTAGTCACTAAAAGCAACGAGCCGGAAGTGGTTTTAAGGCTGCCGGTGGCAGACTTATATGAAACAGAGAGCTCTGTAATAGCTACATTTGAGCTTCCAGGAGTTGAAAAGGAAGAAATCCAGCTTGACGTGACGGAAGACAGGATTGAGGTAAAAGTTGAAAAAAAGGCAGAGAAAGAAATAAACTTTTATGGCGCATTGCCGATGCCAAAAGACGTTGTTGCTGAAAATGCAGAAGCAACGTACAAGAACGGTATCTTAAGGATAGAGATTCCAAAGGCAAAGAAGCAGGACTCAAGGAAAAGGATTGAGATAAGGTAAAATTTTATTTTTTTAATTTTTTTCAAAATGGAACAGAAAAAAGAAGATAAAAAACATTCAGAAGCAAAAAAGCCTGCTGAAGAAACAAAAGAGACAAGCGAAGTTGAAAGCTTAAAAAAACAAATTGAAGAAAAATCACATAAGATTGATGAATTGACAGACACTTTGAAAAGACTGCAGGCAGAATTCGAGAATTTCAAGAAAAGGACCGAAAAGGAAAAATCAGAATTCATGAAATACTCTAGCGCGATGATTATAAGCCAGATTTTGCCTGTGCTTGACAGCTTCGAGATTGCATTGAAGAACGCAAGTGACAAGGAAAAGTTCATTGACGGCATGAAGATGATTTATGCGCAGCTTCATTCTGTGCTTGAAAAGGAAGGATTAAGGCCAATACACGCTGCTGGCGGCATATTTGATCCTTACAAGCACGAGGTTTTGATGAAAGAAGAGTCCGACAAACCCGAAGGGACAATTTTGGAAGAGTTCCAGAAGGGATACATGCTCAACGACAAAGTCTTGAGATTCAGCAAGGTTAAAATTAGTGGAAAGTGAAGAACAGATAATATAATAACAAGAAAAAAACAATTATGAAATAAAGTCCAATAACTGTTAACATTAAATCAAACTCATTAAATAAAATATAAGGATAATAAAAAAATCAAAAATCAAATTCGGAGGAAACTTAAAATGGCAAAGGAAAAAATAATAGGAATTGACC
>JACOZO010000059.1 GCA_016181325.1 Candidatus Woesearchaeota archaeon
GAAAAGCCGGAAGCATATTTCTTATTTGCAGTCTATGGCAAAAACAGTGCAGCATACGTCAGAGCCATGCACGCTTTGACCGGTGAAATGATGAAGTGGAGCACTGAGCGGTTGGCGCCATTGATTAGCGCGCCCACACTCATAATACATGGTCAGTCAGATCCATTAATCCCTGTTGCCACGGCGCATGAACTTAATGAGATGATACGAAACAGCAGGAAAGAAATTGTTCCTGGAGGCCATGCAATAGTTTATAGAAAACCGGAAATATTGATCCCGATAATAGACAGGTTCCTGACAGGGGAAATCTACTCAGAAAGGCTAAGGGCCAATCATCCTCCTTAATCTCTCCACAAACTCCTCAAAATTATATTTAGAAATGTTTATTCCGCAGGCGTGCTCGTGTCCGCCTCCAAAGCCGTTCAGGCCCGCCATTGCCTTGTGGACCAAAGCCGGCAGCTCTATTTTTCCAGAACGCAGGCTGCATTTCATCTCGTCGTTTTTCTCCCTTGCGATAAGGACAACTTTCTCAGGATAAAGGTATATCATCTCATTTGACAGCTCGCTTGTGAAGCTCATCTTGTCATCCCGGTAGATAAAGACAGCAAGCCGGTCATTTGATTTTTTCAATGTGTCTTTCACTTCCTTCCGCATCAGCTCGAAAAGCTTGCTTATCTTCTCGCATCTCTTGTACAGGAATCTGCCTTCAGGGGTTTTGGGCTCCAGGATTTCATAAGGATTATCTATCCTTGTCAAAATTTTTATGGATTTATTGACATCTTCTGTCTTGCCCTTCAGCAGGAAGGAGAACATCCTTATCAGCTCCCCCAGTCTTGTCTTGTAGATTATGTCGCCAACGACATTGTAGGGCTTGTCAAGCAGGTCGGGATAGTTCTCCTTGAATTCGTGCGCAAAATCCGGTATGTGCCAGTCAGCCACGCACCCTATCATCGCAATCCACAGGTTGTCTCCTGCAACCTGGTAGCACATGTAGGTCGTGGGCACCATTTTGCCGTTAAGCCTCGGATTATAGTACTTGACTTTGCTCCTCTTCAAAGGCTCGTGGTGGTCAATCCACACGACAGGGGCTTTCACGCCGTCAATGAATTCCTGCTCCACCATTGCAATGTCAAGGATGAATATCTTGTCAGCCTGGTAATTGTTGATTTTCTCTATGAATTTCCCGTCAATCTTTGGTGCGGTCTTGACAATAAAGCTCTTGCCTTCTTTCTTGTACTTGTACAGCAGCAGGAATGAGCAGATGCCGTCCTGGTCGTCGTCAAACAGGAATAATGGCCTTGCGCAGCTGTCAAGTTCTTCCCGTATCTCAAGTATTTGCTGTTCGGTGAGCATTTTATTCCTTAAAAATATTGATTTTATTTAAATATGTTATTATACATTTGAATTAGAATAGGATTTATTTTTCATGTAGTCCAAACTCTGTATCTTTATTTATTGCCCCTTCTAATTTAATTTTTTGGAGTTCTGTAGGATGATTCTTTGATATTGGCACTAGTATAATGTGCTTTAGATTAGTTACTATTTCAAATTTCTTGCCATACTTATTTATGAATCTTGTTCCAAGCATTATCCTTCCATTGCCATCAGCAGTTACAGTTCTCATAAAATCACCTTACCATAAAAATTATGTAATTTGTTAGCTTATAAAGCTTTTTACTTTGCCATTTTCCGCAAATCAAAATATATTCCATTAAAAACGTACGCCTTAGCGATTTTCAACATATCAAAAAGGAAAATTTAAAACGCAATATCTAATTCTTTACAAAAGATGGGTGAATTAGAAAGAATTGCTGCTAACAGGATAATGATGCTCAAGGGCGATAATAGCGCCAGAGGACATCTTCCTGAAGAGATTTTTGAAGGGATTGAGGAACATGCACAACAATTTGTAGGATTGACAGGTTATGAGAAAGCATTGGGATATCTAGAAGATAGTTTAGCCCACATAAATAATCATTTGTCAACTGCTCTTTTTGGTGATGAAATAAATAAAGAATTCTTTAGTCAATTGATTCCATATTATGTAATTGTAAATCAATTTTTTACTGTGGCATTACTTAGGTACATTCAAATAAAAACCGGTAAACCTAAACTTGTTCAATTATTAAATTGTTATGATGTTCCTGAAGGAAATCAGGTTGATATTTTTTTAGTAAGGCATTTTGGTGTAAGAATTCCTGAAGATTGATGAAGTTATTTACCTAAATATTTATATTGATTCTTTAATTATTTCTTCTTATGCACATCCCCTTCAGGAAGCACGCCAATTACGACCCATTGGGAGACTGCGGCAGGGGAAAATGCCCTGTCTGCGCAAGGCAGATCGCCCTTCTGAATCTCAAAAGCAGGATTACAAAGGAGAATTTCAGCACTGATGCGGTTGCCCCATTTGTCGGAAAATATGGCTATCCCAACATTAACGTGGGCATAATGGCCCCTCCCGAGGAAAAGGACGACTCATGGCTGTACGACGCTCCAAGGCACTGGGCGGTAAATAACTATGAGATACCGAGAATAGTTGATTTCAGGTCTTCCCTGCTGAATTCAAGGTATGTGATAAATGTAAGGAGCATGAACAAGATGCTTGAGCTCTCGCAGGACGTTGCAATGGCCTCAAGGCCCGTTGACATCGAGATAAACATACAGGAAAAGCCCAAGTTCAGGATAAACACTGACTCCCATATGGCCCCTTATGGCCCCAATGCGAAGCTCAAGAATGCAAAACTTGAGTCAAACCCAAAAATCCACACAAAAGTCTACAAGGTCTTCTCGGACATTGACATGAAGGCGAATGACGCGATGGTTTACCTGTACAAAAGCAATTTTGACGAGAATTTCCTGAGCCGAATAATGAGCGTCGGGACTCTTGGATTAAGAAAGAGCAGGAAACTTGTCCCGACAAGATGGTCGATAACAGCGTCAGATGACATAATCGGGAAAAATCTCATAGATGAGATAAAAGATTATCCGGAAACTGGATATAATGCCTTTTTCGGGGATTATCTTGGGAATTATTACCTGATTTTGACATTTCCTGAAGTGTGGGGCTATGAATTGTTTGAAACTTACATTCCCCCAAACTGCGGCTTCGGCTTCGAGCTGAAATCAACCACAGACCATGAAAGATATGATGGCAGGAAGAATTACGCAGAAAACACTGTCGGCGGCTATTATTCAGTCAGGCTGGCTATTCTGGAAAAATTAAAGGGGATGAAAAGGCAGGCTTCTGTTCTGGCTTTGAGGTTCATAACAGATGAATATTCAATGCCACTCGGTGTCTGGGTGACTCGTGAAGCTGCCAGAAAATCATTGGCAAGCAAGCCGATAGAATTCAGCTCGAAAGAACTGATGCTGAATTACGCAAAACTGCTTGTAAAGAAAAAGTTCGGCTGGAACGCAGGCAAATTGCTCGACAAGAGCATACTCATGAAAAGCCTCAGGTCCCAGACAAAATTAGCTAAATTTATTAATTGACTCATTGTCTTATATCCAATGATAAGCCTGTCTAAAGCCAAAGAAGCTTCCTTGAGGATAATATGCTCCAGGTATTTTATTGTTGCTTTCCTTCTTATTTTCTCAGGCTTCATAAGGTTCAATTACCTGAACGCGGGCCTTTACCACCATGACTCGTTCCAGGCTGCATCTGCCATTGAGAAGTCGGTTGATGAAGGCAGGCTTTATGGCATTGGGGGCGGCAGGTACGGCTACATTCTTGCAAACACTGCATTCTTCTATTTTTTCAAAAATATTTTCAGCCACACATCGGCGGAATTCACGCTGAACTTCACATCAGCGCTGTTCGGCACATTGTCGGTCATTTTCCTGTACCTGCTGATAAAGGCCATGGCAAACGACAGGTTCCTTGCGTTTTCCTCGGCAATATTATACTCAACAACGCCGCTCTTTCTCTCAGTTTCAACTTTCGCAAAAGAGCATACCCTGGACGCCTTGATAGTCATTTCATCGCTCTATCTGCTGGCCAAGGGCATTGACAAGAATGATTTCAAATGGATATTTTCAGCCGGAATTTTGTTTTCATTGATAATTTTCGTGAGGTTTCCTTCCATTCTGGCTGTTTTTGCGGCTATTTCCATGATTTACGCAAAAAAATCAAAAGACAGCGTCATCAATGATTTCATGACAAAAAATAAGCATAAGATTGCAGCAGTGTATGCGTCTCCGCTGATTGCTGTTTTGGGGGCATATCTCCTTTTTTTCAGCAGCGCTTTCGCCAATGAAGCCGCAAGCAATTTTGATATTGCATCCATTGAAAATGTAAAAAATCTGGTCATGAACAATTTCATGTATTCAGCCGGAGTGCTGGTTTTTTCCCTGTCCATATTCGGCATTTTGCTTGCAATGGCCGGCTTTGTGGTGATATTCAGGGAAAACAGGCAGCTGTTTTATTTCTCAGTGCTGTTTTTTGTCCTGTTATTCCTGTTTTACGGGGCCAGCAGGACGGTTGCCGACAGGTTCTTCTCTTTGGCAATGATGCCTCTCACCATAGGCCTGGCATACGCGATAAGCTATGTGAAGAAAAGAAATGTCTATGTTGGTGCTGTTCTTCTCATAATATTCACTTCAGCATTCTTCTGGAACATCTATCCTGTAATAAAACTCAGGAGCAATTATTCCGCATTCAGGGAGCTTGGCATTCTTATAAATGACAACACGTCGCCGGGAGATTCTGCCATAATAGTGTATGGCGACGATGCTCCTGCAATAGATTACTATTCCAAGACTCCTGTGAGGACATGCGAATATGATCCGACAATCGGGTATGTCATGCAGCTGTCAGCAGACATAGCAGGGCTCATGCTCGATGACATCAAAGTGTACATAAGCGGCTCATGCTTCGGGCTCGGCACAATGGAGGAAAAAGAGTTTTTCCTGAGCGAGATTGCCAGGAACTTCAGAGGCGCTATAGTCGCGGAATACGTGACTGACGACTACCACAGGGGCGCCATAATGCCGACAATAAGGAAAGTGCCGCTGATAAGGCTTTACAGCAGGCAAAGCCAGAAAGGCTCTGACTTGAGGGAGATAGTAAGGATTTGAGGCAAAATGTTTATAGATGAGCCCGATGGCAAACCGAATGGTTTAAGACTGTTCAACGCCGCCCGATACCAAAAGATTTATAAACTAATTATACTACTGAAAGATAGTGAAATTTTATAAAAATGGCAAGATACCAGTCAACAAGGATAATGAAACGGTTTACGCAGGGAACTAGAGAACCGCTGACAAGACAGGCATATTCAACAGCAGGCAGGCCTGTAAA
>JACOZO010000060.1 GCA_016181325.1 Candidatus Woesearchaeota archaeon
AGAGAAAACTCAAAGAATTTCTGAATGCGCTCTAAGCGCATTGTGGGCATTCATCTATCCCCACGCTACGTGGGGAGACTTAGCCCACTTTTGATTAATCAATTCTAAACCCATTATCATTTAGTTAACATTATCATTTTATAAATTCAATTAACATTTGATTAACTTTAGAAAATATTTAATACTGGAATACAAATCTACTAAGAATGAGGGACGTTTTCACAAAAGAAAAAAGAAGTGAAGTGATGTCATTAATACGGTCTAAAGGGACAAAGGTTGAAAAAAGATTTAAAAAAGCCCTGTGTGAAAACAAGTTCAAAGGGTACAGGATAAACCCGAAGTGTTATGCAAATCCAGATTTTATTTTCGGTAAATATAAAATAGCAATTTTCTGTGATGGTGACTTTTGGCATGGAAAAAATTATAAAAAACTTAAACCAAAACTAAAGAAAAAATTTTGGAGAGAAAAGATAGAAAAGAACATAAAAAGAGATAAAAAACACAACAAAAAGTTAGCAAAAATTGGATGGATTATTTTAAGGTTTTGGGAGTCGGATATTAATAAGCACATGGATAAATGCATGAAACAAGTTAAATTATCTTTAAAAAAAAGAGGTTATTTTAAAGGTAAGCAAAAACAAAGGAATCCCCCTACAACGAACGAAACGACGAACGACTAAAATTGTCCCCTTGATACTTGTTCTTGATTGCTCACTTTGTTCGCTGGATTGAAACTACTGCCACTAAAATTTAACTCTTCGGTTTTCGGCTTCGCCGACCGTTGCACTAAACTTCGTTCCTTTGGAAGCGTATAACAGCGATCGCATATGTTATATTCAATCGTCGTGTAGAATTATAATTGGGGGGTTGCCGCCTTTAGTGCTTCGCACATTTAGCTTTTTTCTACGAAAAAGAAATATTATGAGGGATTTCCTTAATCCTTCGGATAGATAGTCTGCTTCGCAGGAATTTTATAGAAAAAAGAGGGCGTCTTTATTTTTCTCTAATTTCTTGAATTTTATTGATGACATCTTCTTTTGTGTCAAACTTTAGAAATAAACCAGAACCCAACAACCCATAATTAGTTATGGTCTCTGTCGGAGGAGAAAGAATGATTTTATCTCTTCCTTTTTGTAAATGAACTTGATTTTCAGGTTTGTTATGTGGGGCTTGGATAGAAAAGTTATTTTCATTTGGAACAGCAACCTCAACTATTCCAAAGTAACTTCCGGCACTTAACCATTCTGGATTGACTTTGTCTTGTGGAAGAACCGGCATTCCATTTGGATTCATAAATTCCCACAATCTGAAATTAATTTGTATGCCAGAAATATTATAACTTCCTGAAACAATTTCACTTTCTCTCACTCGCCAAAATGCAGAACCAGTCATATTTTCAAAAAAAGTATTCGCCGCTCCACTTATAGCATCATAAACTTGTTCACTTGAAAAATTTTGATTCATTTTATCACTCATTTCCTTTTATTTCATTCCCTTCCCAAAAGAAAGCTGAAACAATTGTGTTAGTGTCAAGAGTAAGTTTAAGCAGCATTTCTGACATCTTTAATAGCTTTTTTTACATCTGCTCTTGTTAATCCCACCTGCTTTGCTGCCTGTTGCAATGGCTTAGCAATCTTGTCAAATGTTTTTTTAATGGCTGGAGTTTCTATTTTCTTTAGTATAACTGTTCCAGCTTCTCCAAATACCATAAACCGGTCTGCTTTTTTTATTCCCATTTCCTTCCTTAATAAAGATGGTATAACAACCTGTCCTTTTTCAGATATTCTTGTTAGTTCAACTTGCATATGCATCACCTGTAGGATAAGTAAAACACATCTTACTTATATACTTTCCGATTTTAAGCCCCGATTCTTTACGACTTTTGAGAGTGTGCCCTAATATCATAAGCCACAGAAAAAACTTTGCTTTCGGCAACCACGCTGCATTTTCACATTCTATTAGGGCATATCACAGCAATTTACCAAATATTTATATACAAAACTGCCTGTGAATTTGATATGACCGCGCAATCACAATTTACGCCCGAGCAGCTGCAGGCGCTGCAGGAGAAAATCAAGAATATGTCTCCTGAGGAGCTGAAGGAGTTCCAGAAAAAGCAGTGCGTCTTCTGCCAGATCATCGAGGGCAAGGTCCAGTCCAAGAAGGTTTATGAGGATGACATATGCTATGCAATCCTTGACATAAATCCCGCCAATCCGGGGCATCTCCTTCTGATGACAAAAGAGCACTACACGATAATGCCACAGCTTCATGATGATGAGATAGCGCATGTATTCTCGGTTGCAAAAATGGCGTCCAACGTCATGCTGAGGTCATTGGAGGCGCAGGGCACGAACATAATCGTCGCAAACGGTGTTGCGGCAGGGCAGAGGGCGCAGCACTTCATGGTACACGTGATACCAAGGAAAGAGGGTGACGGGCTTAATTTCGAGATTCCCCAGAGGAAGATGAGCCAGCAGGAAATCGACGATGCGGGAGACAAGATAATATCGGTCATCAATTCCATACCTGGAGGGGAAGAAATGATCACAAGAGCAGAGCCGATAGCTGAATTCAGGCCGAAAAGGCCGATTGACGCGGAATTTGAAGAAGTGAAGGAAAAAAAGCCGAAGGCAAGGAAGAAAGCAGAAGGAAAACACAGGGAGGGCGGCAGCAAGGGCGCTGATGAAAAGGCTGTCTCTGACATCAACCTTGACGACATTGCCAAGCTGATGGGGGGCAAGTGAATGGCACAGAACTGCATTGTGTGCGGGATAGTGGAAGGAAGGATACCCTCAAAGAAAGTCTATGAGGATGATGCGGTGCTGGCAGTGCTCGATGTGAACGGCTCGACACCAGGGCATTGCTTTGTGATTCCCAAAACACATTATCCTATAATCGAGCATGTCCCTGACTTTGACCTGGGCAGGATGTTCGTGGTTTCAAACAAGATATCGAGCGCGATATTCCAGGCATTGAACGTCCACGGCACGAACATTTTCGTGGCAAACGGCATACCTGCAGGCCAGACAGTCGCGCATTTCACCATAAACGTGATTCCAAGAAAGGAGAATGACGGGGTCAACCTGCTGTGGCAGCCGAAGCAGCTGACTGAGGAAGAGATGTCCACAGTTGAACTAAAGATGAAGGAAGGGATTGACAAGGCAGGCGTCATAGAGGAGCCAAAGCAAAGGAGCCAAAGCAAAGCTGCCGGGCATTCCAGTGAGGATCCTGAGGAGAAAAATGAGTATTACATAAGGCAGATGACTAGGATACCTTAAGTTAATGAACTTTTTGCATTTTATTACCACACTTTCTTTAGATTGTTCAAGCCTTCCAAATAATCCTCATATCCTATTTTGCTTCTTATCCCGAATTCAGCTAATATATTCATTATTTCACTAATAGAAATTCCAGCCTGCTCTGCAGCCCTGCCTATTGAAATTTTTCCTTTTTTGTAATTTTCTATGGCATACATTAACCTTCCTAAGTCCACAAGTTCGCGTATAGTCTTTGATATTTCTTCTTGGTTTTCCTTTGCCATTCTTTTGACAAACTCGTAGTCTCCCTTATCCATTCTCACGCTTAATGTTGTTTGCATTTTTAACCTCCTAATTTGCTTTTCGCATCACTTATTATATCTTTTTTGTATCTTCCATATTTAGACAATTGTTCCAATTTTGCAAGTGCTTCTTCCTTTGTCAACAGATTTTTTCCTTTGGCTCGTATTAGTATGCCTATCGAGGTTGTGAAAGGTATATTAAGCAGTTTGCATGCATTGATTGCATTTTTGTCATCTGTTGCAAGCAAGCTCCCTTTGTTGTCCAAAGCCAAAGCCATGGCTTCTGCTTCTCCAATATTAACTTTAAAGTCGTTCATAATTTTTTCAGTTTGATTATCTGTTATTTCTCTAACCTCAATTTTACCTTCTTCCACTCTTTTTTTAATTAAAAGCGCATCAAACGTGTTTTTTACATTTACTTCATTTATTACACTAAGTGGTATTACGATGCTATTTTTGTAATTGTTCAGCAATAAATCAAGTATTTCAACTTTGGCAAGTAATATAACTGTGGATGAATCGAATACAATCATGATGACATTTTATTACATATGTAATATTTAAAACTTTCTATTCAATATGCAAATTTCTACAGTGATAGTTCTCAATAGAATTACATAAGGTATAACAAAACATTCCCAAAAACCAGCGTAATAATAAATCCCATCAGAAAGCTGGGTATGAATGGTATGCCTTCCTTTATCAGCACTTTCCTTATCTTGCCGGCCTTGTAGTATTTTATCAGCAGATTAATCTGCTTCTTTTCAATACCAAAATCCTTGGGCCCGCATATCCTTTTTCCGCTTATCCGGATGTCATTGACAATCCAGTCCCCTTCTGTCAGCGCAGTCGGAATGACATACTTCTGCATGCATGACTTTTCAACGGCCTTTGTCAGCACCCATACATAAAAGGTCGTGTAGGCTATGAGAAGCAGCCCGACAATCAGCAGCTTGAAGGGCCTGAAAACAGGCAAGAATATGGCTATGAATACGATGGCTGCAAAAGCCAGAAGTATTATTTTTGCGATAACGACATTTTTGTCCTTCAGTATTGAGCTTGTCTCTTTCCTGAATGAATTCCTGTTTCTTACTGCAAGGAATATCGTCCATACCAGCCCGTAAGCAGCGCCAGCCAGCAAGGTATTGAACAGGAAAAGTGCTATAAAGGGCATCTGGCTGAAATCATAGCCTAAGCCCAGCAAAGAGCCAATACCCATAAGAGCCTTGCTGTCGCCGCCGCCCCACTGGCCAGTATAGAACAACAGATAAGCGAGCGCATAGAAAACCCCGAATCCAAGCATGCTGTTGATAATGAATGAATAATTTGAGTAAATCAGCGAGAAAATCAGGTTAAACCCAAGGCCAACTGCAATTGAGCCATAGTTGAGCCAGTCAGGGACTTCTCTCTTTTTCAGGTCAGTAATGGAGGCTATTGAAAGAAACAGAATAGTTACAGCGTATATGATGAATTGGGGCATTGAATAATGCACATCGGGAAATGCCATTTGTTTGGGAACTGCTAAAATGTTTATAAAGATAATGGATTTTAGTTATTATTTACAATCCTGAAGCTAAACTCAACAGAATATTCAATCCGTCGCTTTGCGACAAAAATTACACTCGGCAAAATTTTTACTACCAAGAAAATGTCAAAAATCTACAGGATTTTTGAGCACACCAAAAATTCCAAAGGAATTTTCTAGTGTTTTGCCTCGAATTAATTGCAATAAATTGGCGCAATAAATTGGCGAGGCGGAGCGATATGGTAGGAAAGCGACGCCTCGCACTATCATTGCCGAAGGCGGATTGAAGATTTATATCAAAAAGCTTCAGAAAGCTAAAGTATCTCGGATTTAGTTTAATGCCTGAACAGCCTAACTCCTGTGAACACCATAGCAATATTATGCTCGTCGGCAGCCTGTATCACTTCATTGTCCCTGATTGAGCCGCCGGGCTGTACTATGGCTGTTATCCCTGCCTTTGCAGCCTCATCAACCCCGTCCCTGAACGGAAAGAAGGCATCACTGCTCATTACAGAGCCTTTGCACCTGCCTTTTGACTTCTCCACGGCGATTTTTACAGCATCAACCCTTGACATCTGGCCTGCGCCAATGCCTACAGTCACATTATCTTTGGCAAAGACAACTGAATTTGACTTCACGTGCTTGTTCACTATCCACGCAAAGACCATGTCGCTTATCTCGCCTTTTGAGGGCTTCCTTTTTGTCACAACCTTCATGTCTTTTTCTTTTATGATTATATGGGAGCCAGCCTGGAAAAGCAAGCCTCCATTGACTTTCTTGTACTCGAAGCTGCCTGAAGACTTTATTATAGGGCCCGTCTCCAGCAGCCTTATGTCTTTTTTTGTCCTAAGCAGCTCCAATGCGTCCTTGTCAAAAGAAGGGCATATGACAGCTTCTATGAACAACGGCTTCATCAGTTTTGCCGCCTGAAGATTGCAGCCCCTGTTCAAGGCGATTATGCAGCCGAATGCCGACAATGGATCGGTTTCATGCGCTTTTCTGTATGCATCTTCTATCCTGTCCGCCGAAGCGACTCCTGAAGGATTGGTGTGCTTGATCACGGCAGCAGTGGGCTTCTCAAAATCCTTCACAAGCTCAAACGCGCTGTCAACATCAAGTATGTTGTTGAAGCTGAGCTCCTTGCCGTGCAATTGCTTTGCAGTCCCGACGCAGCTTTCATTGGTGAAATAAGTGTAGAAGGCAGCCTGCTGGTGCGGGTTTTCGCCGTACCTGAGATTCTGGGATTTCCTGAAGCTGAGATTGAGTATCTCCGGGAAATTTATGCCATTGAGGCCGTTGAAGAAGGAATTGACCAGCGAATCATACCTTGAGGTGTATGCAAATGCCTTGGCCGCAAGAGAGCAGTTGAAAATTTCATTTTTTTTGCCATTCCTGAGTTTTTCAATGATTAAAGGATAGTCAACCGGATCGACAACCACCATGACATCATTGTAGTTTTTCGCCGCTGCCCTTATCATGCCTGGGCCCCCGATGTCTATGTTCTCTATAAGCTCCTTTACAGGGGCCTTTTTGTTGAGCAGCTCCTCAAAAGGGTATAAATTGACAGCAACAATATCTATGGCCTGCAGCCTGTTTTCCTGCAGCTCCTTCATGTGGCCCTTGCTTGACCTTACTGCCAGAATTCCCCCGAATACAGCAGGATGCAGTGTCTTGACCCTGCCGCCAAGGATTTCCTTATGCCCGGTCAAATCAGAGACTTGGATTACTTTTATGCCATTTTTCTCCAGCAATGAGGCGGTGCCTGATGTCGATATGATGCTGATGCCGAGAGCTGAAAGCTCTTTGGCAAACTCAACTACCCCTGTCTTGTCGTAAACCGAAATCAATGCTGTCTTAGCCATTTTTAACAATTAGTGCCTTATTTTCTGGATGAGCCTTGCAGTATGAGGGCCTATTCTCTCCACGCTCTTCCTGTGCAGCTCCTTGGTATAGTCCATGCCTTTCCTCGGCAGTACCCGGGTATATTCATAAGTCCCCCTGACTTTCTTCTTTACTTCCTGCTGTATCTTCTGCCTTATCATCCTTATGGTTTCAATTCCGAACAGAAGAATGCCGGTAATCATCAGCAGCCAGCTTAGCCCCCACAA
>JACOZO010000061.1 GCA_016181325.1 Candidatus Woesearchaeota archaeon
GAGCAGGACTTTTCGATGTCTGACTGGTATGGATTAGGGTCAATGCAGACAGAAGGCCCTGCTTTTGTCTGGTAGCTGTAGCAGGCAGTTGCCAGGAGATTGAAATCATACGTGTCTGCAAGGAGGTTTCCGGCAATGACATTGCCGCTGAACTCGAACAGGTCCAGCCCCCCTACAGGGCTTGACTGGCTCTTGCCTTCCAGGTATTTGCCCCTTATCGCCTGGCCGTAGCCGTTCTTGAACTCTATTATGTTCTGGTCATAGCCGCTGAGGAATATCTTGCCGTCAAGGTACTGGCCGTCGGAATACGTCCCCGAGTTCCTTGCCTCAAGAGTGACCCCGAATGGCGTGTTGTCCTTGCTGACCACTATCTTGGCCGGCGGCATATTTGGAAGGAACGACATCTCAAGGCCGTCAGTGCCTTCTATGTTGCCGTCCGTGCTTCCCGACTTTGTGCAGGAAGGAGCGATAATGACCGCCAAAAGCAGGAAAAATACTGCATATTTTTTCATATCCTCATTTATCCTGAAGTTTGTATATAAAGTTTTCTTTAAAGAAGTTTCATTGACAACATCAATATATCCGGTTATTTGCCAATCCCTTCTACAAGCACCGCCCTAACCGGCGATGCATCTGCGTTTATCCTCAATGGAAGCGCTACAAGAAAATAATCTCCGGGTTTTACGCCTGAAAGCTCAAGCCCTTCTATGACTGCAATGCCATTGCTGAACAGTATCTTATGGGTGTCGTGCCCGGCCTGGTTCCTCTCAACCCCCAAAGAATCAACACCAAGCGTTTTTATCTTCTTCTTCGCAAGATAGGCAGCCGCTTCCCTGCCGACAAATGCAAATTCCGAGTCAAATTCCCTCTCCGGCCTGTTCCTTGTCTTGAGCAGTATTATCTCTCCTTTCTTTATTTTACAGCCATTAAGATCCTTTTCTGTTATCATTCCTTTTGCGCGGGTCATGTCAAGCACCCTGCATTTTCCTATGAATCTGTCCAGCGGAATCCCGCCGATTTTTTCCCCGTCCTTCAGCATATGGAAATAAGCGTCTGCATGCGTCCCCGTATGCATGTCCATGTCAATCCTTGACTCATTGGCGTGGTCTTTGCTGTACTCCGCCGTGACCGTGAACTTCGGCCTTTTGGAATCCCTGTTCTTCCAGACCACCATGCCTTCCTTTATTTCCCTTGAAATGTCGTGAATTTTCATTTTGCCCCTATCCGCCCAATATCTTCCTTGTCTCCTTCTTATAATCCTCAACATTGGGCTGGTCGAATGGATTGACCTCCAGAAGACTGCCAAGATACATCATCTCAATCATCTTGAACTGTAGCAGCTGCCCGATATATCTTTCTGATTTCTCCGGCAGCATGACCTCGCTGTACGGCCTTTTCCCGCTCCTGAAGGCTGCCTGCACTCCCTTCAGTATGGCATCCATTATCTCTGTCATGCCTTTTTCCTGTATTTTCGGCGCTAACGGTACCAATTCCCTGTACGAGGGTATTTTCACGCTGTTCCTGAATTTCTGCACTCTTGTGAATGTCGTGTACTTGTCATAAGGCCCTCCAAGATAAAGCTGCGCCATTGAATGCAGGTCTGTTGAGCCTATTGATACTGTAGGCGTGATTCCTGCATTTACAGCCCTGCCGCTCAAATCATTCTTTTTCCCGACGCTTTCGCCCATAAGCTGCCTGTACCACTTACCGGCGGATTCAAGGTCATTCGCGAAAAAGAAACTGTCGTTTATCCTGATTCCTTTCCTGTAATGCAGGTAAAGTATTGCCGCACTGAGCGCAGCAGGGTTTTTTTCGATGTCGTTGCTAAGGCACTGCCCCCTCATCTCAATCGCGCCCTTCAGCATATCACTTACGTTTATTCCTGCAGCTTTCAGCGGAAACAGCCCTGCAGCAGAGAACACGGAGTACCTGCCCCCTACCTTTCCCGGGATTTCCAGTATGTGGAGCTTCTCCCTGACTGCAATCTCCCAGAGCTTTGAATTCCTGTCTGTTGTTATGACTATACAATTCCTGTAATCAGGCTCGCATCTCTTGAATATGTCCAGCAGTACCAGAAAATTTGCAATCGTCTCGGTTGTCGTGCCTGATTTTGTCACGGCATTGATAACAATCTTTTTGCCTGATTTCAGGGCATTCCTGATAATATCCCCTATGCCAGTTATTGAGTCCGGGTCAACAGTGTCCGCAAACAGCATTTTTGCATTGCTGCCGGATGGGCTGCTGCAGAGCCTCCCTTTTATTGCTTCAAAAACAGCCATTGCCCCAAGGTTTGAGCCGCCGATGCCAATGACTACAACATATTCCGCATTGGTGAATTTGCCCGCCAGCTCAAGTATGCACTTCACGCTGCCCCTGTCTGCAGGCAGGTTTATGGACGACCTTTCATCATTATAATTTCCGCTCTTGGCAGCCTCATTCATCATCTGTATTTCAGGAGCAAGCTTTTTTGCCGCAGAATATACCTCACTGTTTGAAAACCCGCAAGTTCCCTGATAGCTGAATTTAATGTCTGCCATGATGCTTTGCACATACTTATCCCTTGTTATTTTTATTACTTTCCTTTAATGTAGGCAGCGTTCAAAATGTAGGTTAGCAGCCTAATGTCGAGCCTTATTGCAAATCACATAAACAGAGTTGAGGGGGTTGCCCCCTACGGGGCATCAACGATACTTCAATATTGACAGCACAAGGCGAGAAGCTGCTAACCCTTGCGAAGCAAGATTTTGAACGCTGCACTTATTGGCAAGTTTTATTAATTGCACCGGCAAATCCATCGTCATGAATTACAGCAGAATGCTTGAGCACCTGTATTCCCTTGAATCATCGAAATTCAAGCTGGGACTGGAGAACATAAAATCCCTCCTCAAAAAGCTTGGCAGCCCGGAAAAAAGCCTGAGGTACATCCATGTTGCAGGCACAAACGGCAAAGGCAGCGTCTGCGCAATGCTTTTCTCTGTCCTAAGGCAGGCAGGATATAATGTAGGGCTTTACACCAGCCCCCACCTGAAGAAATTCAATGAAAGGATAAGGTATAATGGCATTTTTATAACCGACAGGGAAATTGTTGATTACTATATTGGGATGGAGGATAAGATAACCAATCAGAGCTTCTTTGAGATTACGACAGCGATTGCATTCATGTATTTTAAGGACAAAAGGCCGGATTTTGTTATTTTAGAAGTGGGATTGGGCGGCAGGCTTGATGCGACAAACGTAGTCATGCCTCTCATTTCCGTTATCACAAACATAGATTATGAGCATACAAATCTTCTGGGAAACACAATGGAGAAAATAGCGCATGAGAAGGCCGGCATAATAAAGGATAATGTGCCTGTTGTGACCGGCGCTGATGGGGCGGCATTGGCTACCATCAAAAAAATCGCAGTGAAGATGAACGCACCCTTAATAAAATCAAAAAAATTCAATAAAATAAACTTCAGATATTTGAATGGTGCATTCCAGCAGGATAATGCCAACACCGCATTGGCGGCGATTGGCGCATTAAGAAAATATCATAAAACTAAAATCAATGATAAAGAAATAATTGAAGGAATGGAAAATGCGAAATGGCCCGGAAGGCTGCAGTTCATTGGAAAAAATGTATTGGTGGACTGCGCGCATAATCCGAATGGCATCAGGGCTTTGGTGAAGGAAATTAAATTATTAAATCCAAATCACAATTTCAGCAGCCTCATCATAGTCTTTGGCGTCTTAAAAGACAAAAATGCGGCAGAAATGCTGAATTTAATCTTCAGCTTAAAGCCTAAGTTAGTAATCTTTACTCAGCCAATAAGCGACAGGGCATTAAGATTAAAAGAATTATTGAATATTTCAAAGAAAATCAATAAATCAAATATTAAAATTTACACTATTAAAAAGCCTGCAGATGCTCTAAGATTTGCCAAAAAAATGGCTAAAAACGATTTAATCATCGTCACCGGCTCCATTTATCTTGTCGGAGAACTGGTTCAGGCAGATGAATTTAAAAAGAGGCATCTGTTACTCTAGCCAAACTTTGCTATAAGGGTGGAAATCAAAATGCAACTGGATACGTCGGAAATGAGAGTCATGAGACAGCCTTACTTTATCGGCAGAGCGAGGTACATTCGCGATACCAGGGTGACTGAAACTGACCCAACAGCGGTTGTACTTGCTTATGGCCTTGAAAAACTTACAAGGTTATGGAGAAGGAATGGAGATGCCTTGGTGGAGAGGAGAGGTATAGAACTTTTAATTGACCTGAACGGCAATGTAGTAGCATCTTCTGAAAAAGGAAAATCTCTTGCATTGCTGCCTTACGTGACCGCTTATGTAGACTTGGGACAGCAATTAAAAGCATTTGAAGAAGCTTGTCAAGGGGAACTGGTTGTCCAGCAAAAAGACGGCCCTTCTGATCCCAATACGGAATTTCATGTACAATCAGGAGATTCCCTATTGTTCACGGCAGCATTGGGAGATTCTGGTAATGGTCGTGTTAGGTTATCCGACGCAGGAATTCTGAGCAAAAGATTTCAAGGTGGCATATCACGCGAAATAGTAAGGTTATTCAGTGCCATCCCTCGGGTTGAAGAAGAACTGGTTCCTATGTACCTATCCGCCTAAATAAACTTTTTTTGCGGCAGCTAATGATCCACAACTTCATACCTCAGAATAGCCGCCACTTTTCCCAGGTCAACAAGCTGCACCCCTTCCCTTGTCTCGGTTGATATTATCTTGACTTCAGTGCCTACTTTCTTGGCCTCTTCCTCAAAATTCTCTATCTTTGAATCATCCAGCTTTTCAGAGAGCAGCAGTATGTCCACAGCCCCCATCTTCAGTACTTTCATGACCTCATTTTCCCCGTAGCTGACCTTGGTCTGGTTTTTTGCCAGGGTTTCAAGGAATCTTGTGACAAGCTTCTTCTCTTCAATAACTCCTTCTTTTGCCAGCACGTCCTGGCTCCTTTCGAGCAGCTCTTCCAGCCCGAACTCCCCTGTATATCCAATGTCCTTGATTGCTATTATCTTTTTCTTGACTTCAGTAGTTATGAAATCCCCATTTACAAAATCATACTTGCTCGGCCCGGGTCCTCCTACGATTATGCCCTTGAGCCCCTCCAGTTTCAGGAACTGCTCCTTGACATATTCCCCCACTTTCTTGTAGTGGTCCTTGATTGCGCCCTCTCTCAGACGCGAGAATCTCATGGCGCTCTGGCCGCCTGCCATTATCTTTCCCGGCACTTCCGAATGTGTCTTCACGAGGTTGATTGTGGACTTGCCCTTGAGAAGCG
>JACOZO010000062.1 GCA_016181325.1 Candidatus Woesearchaeota archaeon
CCCTTCATTTTGCCGCCGTCCTTGCCTGACAAGGAGATTGTATTTACTGAAAGCTTCTTTGCGGCATGGACTGCATTTATCAGATTCTGGGAATTGCCGCTTGTTGTAAGCGTGATGAGGGCATCGCCGGGCTTTGCAAGCGCCTCTATCTGCCTTGAAAAGACAGTGTCGTAGCCATAGTCGTTGGAGATGGCAGTCAATGCAGCAATGTCTGTTGTCAATGCTATTGATGGCAGTGCCTTCCTCTCCTTCCTGTACCTGCCGACAAACTCGGCTGCAATGTGACTGGCCATTGTTGCAGAGCCGCCGTTGCCTGCGAGAAGGAGCTTGTTGCCGTTTCTCAATGATTTGATGACTATATTGGAGGCTTCTTCTATCCTGTCTGCAAATGAAACTATCTTATTGCCCAAATCAGAGTTCTCTTTCAAAAAGGAGATTATTTCCTCTTTTGCCATGAGCATTACATATGCTTCAAAGCTTTTGGAAGCACAGGAAGCACAGCCTCTACCTCGTCCTTGAACATCCTTCCGAGCTTGTCAAACTTCCACTCGCCGTCCATGTTCCTTGATTCCCTTGAAATCTGGAGCTTCTTTTCCCCGTCATTGTAGGAATATACTCCCACAGTGAGCCTTGTCGTCTCAAATTCAATCATCTCTGAAAACAGGTTTTTGTCTAAGTTCTTGTCATATGCCATTATATCACCAAGAAGGGAGAAGAGAATGGTTTTTTTAAAGGTTTGGGGGAAAATGCCTGTATTATTCAGCACCCTTTATCAGCCCCTTAACCAATAGGTGCCTTTCACTCACCTGCGCAACATTAAGCCCTAGTCCTTCCTGTCTCAGCTGCTCTTTTATCTCTTCAATTGTGTATGCTGCAAGCAGGGAATTGTAGAAGTCTCTTTTTAACAGGGGATGCTCATTACCGGACACTTTTTCCACAATTTTTTTGGCTTGTTCCGCTGATTGCGGGCGAAATAAATCCATTATGTAGATAGCTGCCCCCTGTTTTGCCAATTTTTTGACCTCTTCCCATAAGGCCAGGGGATTTGGAAGGTGATGAAGCAATCCATTTGAGATTATGACATCATAGCTGTGTTTTTCGAGAGCAATGCCCGGCAGATAACCCTTGACTACCTTTATTTGCATATCCAGTCCCGCATCCTTCACCGCTTTCTGCGCAAGCCCTACCATTGCATCAGAGCCGTCAATCGCCGTTATTCTGACCGCTGGCGCTGCCTTTGCAAGCCGAATTGGAATGTCCGCAGGCCCGCAGCCGATATCCAGGACATTATTCAGGTACGGCTTGAAGTCTTTCAATAAATTGTCCACAAACCTCTGGTTTGATTCTGAGAAATCAGCTTTAGCATAGGCAATGGCCTGTTCCATATCATTCATAATCTCAGGTTCCCTAATCCTCTCCATCATGCCATCACACCAATTGCTGTACTACCTTTAAAACATCTCCCACTTCAATGTTCTTCATGCATTTCTGGTAATCATCTGAATCCCTGGCATAAAGGCAATCCGGCACCTGCCCCTTGTGCACGTTTATGCAGGGGCTGAACTCGCATATCTGCCCCTTATAGACTGAGGCATTGTTCTTGCCATAGGGCGCAAACCTTACCGGAAGATTCGGGCCGAAAAGGCCGATTGTCCTCACTCCTTGCGCCGCAGCTATGTGCATGGGCCCTGAGTCATTGCCTATAAACAATTTTAATTTTTCCATCAGGCAGAATAATTGCCTGAGATTCAGTTTTCCCATGGAATCTATGACATTCTTGTTTTTTGATTTGCCCATTATTTTGCCGGACAATTCAGTTTCATTTTCCGAGCCGATAAGGACTATCCTTGCATTGTGATTTCCAGTGAGGCCATCAATTAATTGGATGTAATTTTCCAGCGGCCACATCCTTGACTTGGCGCTTTCGGCGGCTCCCGGCGCAATGCCTATCAAGAGATCATTTTTACCGATTGAATTTTTCTTGAGAAATTCTTCGACATAAGCTGAATCCCCAGGGCTGTAATTCAGTTTTGGGAGGATTTCAGGACTGGAGGAAACACCCAATGCCCTAACAAGATCCAAAAATGTCTCCGCTTGGTGCTGCCTGTCGTTGAATACAACAATTTTTGAATATAATTTTGCCCGTGCATTGTGGGAGTAGCCTACGCCAGATTTTGCTGTGAAGAAGGATATTATGGAAGATACATTGAGGTATTCTTCCATGTCAATGGCCAAATCATATCTTTTAAGATTCTTCAGGATAAACAATTTTATAGAGAATGGATTCAGTTTTATTGTTATAAGTTTAATGCCTTTTATGCCGTAATAAACATCCTTGTTCCTTGAGGTTGCAAGAATTGTTATCTCTGAATTGGGGAATTTCTGCTTTAATGAGTTGACAGCAGGCAGCGTGAGTATTGTTTCGCCTATGCCCCAGAGCTGGATTATGAGTAGCTTTTGGGGGTTCTTCGGAATACTCCCGGACTTCTGCCTAAATGCAGCAAGCATATGTATCAGCAATGTTCCCAGATACAGGTCAAAAAACTTAACAAGGCTTACAATCATAATCCGGAAAAATGGATTTTGTTATTTAAATCTATGGCAGAAATTCATTGCACGATTTCGAGCATCTTCTCCTTGGAAGCCATCCCTGAGACTATCCTCACTTTCGCCTTCAGCATTTTCGAGAAGAATTTTATGATCTCGATATTCGCCCTGTTGTCTTCGGGTTTTGCCTTCACTGACACAATGTAGGCATCCCTTTCAGGATCAAATCTCTCGATTTTGGTTTCACGGGCATTGGGCTTTGCTATTATCCTGAATCTTTTTGATTTTATTTCCATCTACTGCTTCTTTCCCGCCCTTTCAATCGCCACCTGCCTGACAATCTCCTCTATCTGCTTCTGGTTCTTCCTTACAATCGTATAGATATAAAACAGTATTGACAAGATGAACATGAAGCCTATGACTATGAAGAAGTCCAGCACCCTTGCAAAGGCGATTTTTTTCAGCAACGGCTCAAGCAGGTCAGGTATAAGCGAGAATACAACAAATGAAATCCAGACAAGTATCCAGAATGCCAGCTCTTTCTGCGTAAAGAGCTTCTTCTTGTAATAGAGGAATGTGTAGTAGCACAAGAACAACCCGAACAATATCCCCGCAATCTGTATTCCTAAAACCATGTTATTCACCTATGGCTGTTGAACAGCCTCCACCACAGCATGTTGGTCACTATCTTGATCCCGTCTATTATAGTAGTGCCCTTGTACTTATCTGAATAAATTGTCCTGATAGGGACCTGCGTGTATTTCAATTTGTTCCTGCCGGTCTTGGCTATCATCTCTGATTCCATCGAGTAATCGGAAGCTTCCCACCTTATCTTCGAATAAGCTTCGCTGCTGAACGCCCTGTAGCCGGACTGCGAGTCACGCATGCTCATGCCGTATAATACGCTTATTATCAGTGATATCCCCCAGTTCCCGAGCCTTAGTATTAAGGGCATTTTGCCGCTTAATTTCCTATACCCGAAAACTATGTCGCAGCCCCCTAATTTTTCCAAAAACAGAGGGATTTCGTCAGGATCGTGCTGTGCATCCGCGTCAAGCACCACAAGCAGCTGCGCACCGCTGCTGACGGCATAATCGCATCCGGTCTTCAATGCAGCCCCTTTTCCAAGATTGAGGAGGTGCCGGAGCACATGGGTGCCGGTACTGACGGCTGCTTCATATGTCCCGTCGGTGCTGCCATCGTCCACTACCACAATATTGGATACATGATTACCTATTTTTACTATAGTCTCCCTTATGCTCCTTTCCTCGTTATAGGCAGGCACCACAGCCCATACATTTGTCATGCTCATTTTTCGTGTTGATGCTGAAATCAGAAAAGCGCCTTTGCAAAATACAAAAACCTGGGCTCACGGAACAGGAGGCTGAGCAGCAGTTTTGACGGAAACTCGCGGTCATGATGCTCTATCAGCTTCCTTATCCTCTCCTTTCCGACTATTGATAACAGCATGTTATAGTCGTTATCGGTGAACTTATTAAATACTTTTCTTATCCAATAAGAGGTGTAAAGGTCCCTGCCCAGCCTTTTTCTCCATTCTTTTTCATAATCAACCCCATTTTTGATGGAATGGGCAAGGGCCTCTGCCGCGATCAGCCCCTGGATTATGCCGCCTCCGGTAGTAGCCTTCACCTGCAATGCCGCATCCCCTACAAGATAAGTGCTGCCAATCTGCGTCCTGACTGAAGGATTATACATAGGTATAAGGCCGCCCTGGTAGTCAGCAACATCGCTTTCCTTTATTCCCAGCTTCACCAGTAATTTCCTGAAATGAGCATTAGGCTCTGACTCCACAGCCAGCCCAATCCTTGAGTAATGCTCGTTTTCAGGCACCGACCATGCAAAGAAATTGGTGGCTATGCTGCCAAGATAGACCTCAAACACGTTCTTCTCGAACTTGCCCCTGATTGTAGCCTGGGCCCCATACCAAAACCTTCTTTTGCCGGAAATGCCTGTAAGCCTTGCCACGGCTGAATTAGGGCCGTCAGCCCCGATAAGGATACCCCTCGGAAATTTCCTCAATTCCCTGCTGCCATCCCTTATGCCAAGCTCCCTTTCATCTAGGGCTTCCAGCTTATGGGAATGTAATACTTCTGCCCCTGCCTCAGAAGCCATTGCTGCGACATACCTGTCAAAGCTGGTCCTGCATATGACTAAATTCTCCCTGTCAAGCCGGAAATCCACGCTGTTGCCATTAGGGGCATGTATCCTGGCTGTATCCACCTTGTTTATAAGGAATTCATCTTTTACGTCCATTATATCGGCAAATGCCCCTGTCACTATTCCGGTGCACTGCACAGGCCTGCCTATGCCAGAATTCTCCTCAAAAAGGTTGACTTTATAGCCTTCTTTGGCCAAAAGATAGGCTGAATAGCCTCCTGCAGGGCCTGCGCCTATTATATTAATGGTGTCTGGCATTGTGTATTATTATATATATAGTGATTAAACCTAGTTTTCGGCTTTGTGTAAAAACTCGCTTCGCTCGGGTTAGCAGCCAGCGAAAAGCCACAGAACAGCTTGATTAGCTTTTCTGGGCTTCACTTCGTGAAACTTCTCGCCTTGTAATTATAAATTAAAAGTATCGGTCAAGCCCCGTAAGGGTCGTCCCCGAGTTTGGTTATTAATTGATGAGTATATTAAATCCGTTGCTTCGCAACAATAATTTGTGCTCGGGTCTCGCTGTCTGCCACACGCTCGACCCTCG
>JACOZO010000076.1 GCA_016181325.1 Candidatus Woesearchaeota archaeon
TTCAGCGGCAAGCTAAAGGCATTTGACATCCATGTCAATGTTGTCCTTGAGGAAGCCCATGAAATGGAAAATGGCGAGATCAAGAGAAAGCTCGGCGTCGTCTTCATAAGGGGAGACACAATAACTGTAATTTCCCCGGAATAAAAATGCATTATGTAATTCTGGCGGTGTTTTGAATGAAAGGCACTTATTCGATGGGAAAGAAGTCCGGCAAGAGCAACATGATTCACTGCCGGAGATGCGGCAAGAGGACTTACCACAAGAGGAAGAAGAAGTGCAGCTCATGCGCCTTCGGCAAGAGCGCAAGGCTCAGAAGGTACGAGTGGCAGAAGAAGTACAAGTAAAACAATAACTTTTTTATATTATCATCAATATTTCTTTTTAATTGGATATTGCGGAGATGCCGGAGCGGCCAAACGGGACAGAAACATCTGTTGTCCAAGCTTAGGTCGTCATTGGCAGGGCAAAGGTGTTACGAGCTTCACGCTATGACTGAAAGACACCTGTTGGCTTAGTGCCTTCGCAGGTTCGAATCCTGCTCTCCGCATTCTATAATTTCTTTTCCAAAAACAAAAAACTATTTAAACCTGCATTCCCAGGAATGCTACAAAAGGAGGGATATGATGGGCATCAAGGATTTTTTTTCAAAATTGTTAGGAAGAAAGAAAACTTCAGGAGAAGGCGCATTGACTGAAGTGCAGCTGGAAGAGATAGACGGGAAAATCGAGGAGGCGCAAAGGGAGTTCAAGTCTGCCGACGACTACATCAGGGAGGGCGATCAGGGACGCGCCGAAAATCAGGCGGCAGCAGGCAGACAGCCGCCGAGAACGGGCAGGAAGCCATTGAGAGCCGTCAAGAAGCCGGCAAGGGCCAAAAGGCGCGGCAGAGCCAAAAAATCAAAAAAATCAGGGAGATAATCAATATTTTCCGTCAGAAAACAAAAAACTATTTAAACAAGCAGTAGAACATACGTCTAAAAAACTTAAAAAAGGTGATTAAATGGGAAAAGTAATCAGTAGGACAGGGGTAAAGAGAGAGAAAGGTTACCTGTATTTCCTGGACAAGAGGGGCAATGTAGCCAAGGTCCAGATGAAGAGAGCCGGAAAGAAGACCAGCAAGACTCAGACAGTCGTTGCAAAGGCAGGCATCAAGAGAAAGTCAGGATACCTGTATTATATTGACAAGGGCGGAAACGTCTGCGAAGCAAAGATGCAGAGAGGCGGAAGGAGAAGATAAGCCTTTTTTAATTTTTTTTCTGTTTCTTTGATTTTATTTTTTTTAAAGTCATGATGTGATTTAACTGCATTTATTTTCCTTATAGAACTAAATCCCTGTTTCTGGTAAATAATATCTTGGTATACCTTTTTCCATACGGGAAAACCAAAGCTTTTTATATGGTTAAATCTTGAATTGTATCAGGGTTAGGGGAGAATTAAATATTCGTAGGGGGTGGCTCTTTTGAGAGATTCTGAGAAGGTGGACTACATAACTGTGGCAAATAATGTATTCACTCACAAGCAGATTGAGTACTGGCACAACATAGTATTCATGAGGATGAAGAAGAGGAAATTCAGGAGATTGTTTTAGGAATAATTATTTAAAGAATTCTTTTATACCTCGATTTTATGGTTAAAATAGGCATAATTGGCGGCTCCGGCGTTGATGACCCAAAGATAATACAGGAATTCAAAAGGATAAAGGTCCACACCCCTTACGGCGCAACTTCTGACCTGGTGATAACCGGCAAAGTGCATGATGCTGATGTAGCAATAATACCAAGGCACGGCGACTCCCACAGGCTCAATCCCACAAACGTGAATTACCGCGCAAACATCTGGGCGATGAAGGAGCTTGGCGTCACCCATATAATAGCGCCGACTGCCTGCGGCTCATTAAAGGAAGGGATAAAACCGGGTGATTTGGTCTTTATAGACCAGTTCATAGACAGGACGACAAAAAGGCAGCAGACTTTTTATGAAGGCGCGGAAGTCTGCCACATATCAATGGCCGACCCGTTCTGCGGAAAATTAAGAAAATTACTGGCTGAAACTGCAAGGGAACTTAAAATTCCATTCCATGACAAAGGCACAATTGTCACGATAGAAGGGCCAAGATTCTCTACAAGGGCAGAATCAAACCTGTTCAGGGGCTGGGGCTGCGACGTAATAAACATGACCACTGTCCCCGAGGCAGTGCTTGCCAGGGAAGCTGGCATATGCTACCAGCCCGTTGCGATGTCAACAGACTATGACTGCTGGCATGAAACTGAGGAGCCTGTCACGATAGGGCAGATTCTTAAAGTGATGAGGAATAATGCGGACAGCGTAAAGAAAATTCTTGTAAGCGTGATTCCAAAAATCAAGGACTGGGACTGCAGCTGCAAAACTGCAATCAACAGCGCGAGATTGTGATTATGATGAGCCGGCTGGAGAGTTTGGTGTTGGGTGTGGCGGCCGCAGGCTCGTTAGCTATTGGCTGCGGCGATCAAGGAGCTCAGGGCAGGATTACCGCTCCTGGCCAGGAAATGGTTGAAGAAATGTATGGAATGACGGAAAATGATGCTATAAAAATAGTAAATTACAGGCTGTTCTTGAATCCTGAGGGCAATGATGAACTTTGGTTCATAATGTATAATGGCTCGGGTAGGATATATAACAATGTTACGGCGGAAATAGTCATGACAGATATGTCAAACAGAGCGTACGTTTTTCCATCTGGAATTTACAATGACCCTAAGTTCCTGGATGAATATGTGAAGGGCGAGTTTTTCAGCCCAGGAACGCTGCTGTTTTCCAGGTTTGTGTTTCTCCCAGACACCAGAAGATTTTTCACATCACCGGGAGATAATGTGCATGTAAAAACTGGCGCTGGACTGCCATACTCTGTGATCTCGGCAGGCGGATGAGCGGCACTGCGATGAGTTCTAATTAGATGATTCTAAACATCAAAAAGCTGATGAATATCCCTAGGATCAGGCCTGCAATTATCTCTGTCAGCTTATGCCCCGCCAGCGCCCTCAGGTTCTTATCCACGAAATCATTATGCCCGTTCTCCGCCATCTTTGAAGTCTGCTCTATCAGCCTGCCCTGGGTGCCGTGGAACCATCTCACAGCCATGAGGTCGACGATAAAAAGGACGCTTATCGCGGTTATGGCAAAGAAAAGCGTTGAAAGCCCCTCGATTATATAGAGCGAGGTTATCATTGCCCCAAGAAACGCGGAATGGCCCGAAGGCATGCCCCCATATTCCTTGTAAAGCAGCTTAAGATTCGGCTTCTTGTTTTTGGCGTAATCCAGAATGAATTTCAGGATATTGCTGGCTACAGAAGCGAACAGCGCGCTGACAAAAAGCTTTATTCCATCAATCGAAGCTAGTGCCATATAATTGCGATAAAACGCGGTTATAAAAGCTTTTTTGTTTTGGGAAAAATCATCCACATTTTTTGCACCAATCAAAAATTATTTCCTTAAAAAATCAGGCGGCGCCAATGGTTTTGCAAAGCAAAACTCAGGAACGAAGTGACGCGATGGTGGCAGTTCTGTTTCCTATCAAGCAGCAACTGCCGTAATCAACCGAGCATTGGGGCGAGGCAAATTAAGCTGCCATGAAGGGCAATAGGCGCTTTAGAAAGGAATCACGGAAGGAATTTTTAACCTATTGGAATTTTATTCATTGTTAAAAATCATATTTAGAAACAAAGAGGGGCTGCCATAAGCCTTTCCTGTGTTTTTGGCCATATTTATCCTGCAGCAATCAGCTTCATCAAGTCGGGCTTGATTTCCGCTGCTTTGGAATCAGCAGTGCTGAATCCTTGCTGAGGCCGTTTGTTATAAATAATATGGCTTTTGTCCAGGTTATAAGCCTTATAGCCTGCACCCCCCAGATACGCCTTGTTTTCAGAAGTATTTATTTCTTGCCTATATAATCTATATAATATATAAAGAAAAATAGAAAATAAAAATCTAAGTCAAAACTTCAGATTATCTATTTAGCCTTTCCCAGAATTCTGAAAACTTTCGTGCCGCAAGCGCCGCAGGTGCCCTTCATGGCACTCATGCCGTTCTTCATGGTGACTTCCTTGCCGTCCTTAATCTCAACTTCTTTCTTGCACTTCATGCATCTTCCTCTTGCCATATTATAACACCTCGATATTGTTGAATTAAATTACAGAAGGGATAGTTTGCAAGTAGTATTTAAATGTTTGGTAGAAAAATAGCAAAAATGAGGCGGATTTAGAAATTTTTATATACAAAGTCCAATGCGCATCCATTGATTCTGATAATGGCTTTAAACGTGATTGGGAAGTTTGATTATCTGCTTGGGGACAATCCATTGAGTCAATTGGAGGAAGGGCTGCTCCAGGAATTCCGCAGGCAGAATGCCTCAGAGATTTTTGACAAGGCAAAATATGAGATGGGGGCATTGCCGGAATATGCTGATGCACCATTGAGCTTCCCACAATTTCTTGAGGATTACATCAGTGCAAATGACGCGTGGCGCGGCAAGGTCACTCCAAGGGTCAGGCTTGTCACTATAGCGGAATATATCTTAAGCACTGTGGAAGAAATGAAGGATTTAGCGCATCCATCAGACACTGCTCCAAGGATATATGGGGAGCTCATGAGATATGCCGGCCTTAATGATGCTAAAGATATATCACAGAACACTGTAGGCAGTTATTGCCTGAAGTACAGGATACCGGAGTTGAGCAAGCCCATTATGGCCGCAGTTGGTTTGATTGATTCCAAGGAATCAAAGCCGGATAAATTACCTCCATTTGAGCATAAAAAACGTGGGAATTAGCAGGGACTTTCTGCTCAATTCCCTTTAAGGATCTCCAGCAGCTCTTTTATATCCCCAATCTCAAAATCTGCCCCTGTATTTGATGCCTCTTTGTAGCCGTACCTTGCAAAGCACGTCTTCATCCCGACAGCCTTTGCCCCTGTTATGTCCCTTTCCGGCCTGTCGCCGACCATCAGGCACTCATCAGGCTTGACGCCAAGCATCTCAATGGCCTTCTCAAAAGGCAGCCTGTGGGGCTTCAGCTTGTTGGTATCATCAAGAGCTACGACAACATCAAAGAAATCAGTGAGTTTCATTGCAGCCAGCCTTATCCATGCCTTCAGCTTCGGCGCATCAGAGAGTATCGCAAGCTTTATCTTCATGTCTTTCAGCTTGAATAGG
>JACOZO010000077.1 GCA_016181325.1 Candidatus Woesearchaeota archaeon
CAATTTGTCTCAATTGACATGGACTCAAAAATTGCAGAGAAGACAGGGCAGTATATGGCAAGTCTGATAAGCAAAGGGAGGATTATAGAATATCCGGATATCGTGATTGCAGCCACATTCACCGCAGTAGGCGGGAATTATCTGATAACACTAAATAAGTCACATTTTGAGTCAATTCCCCAATTAAAAAGCAAGGTTTTTACACCAAGGGAATTCAGTGAGGAAATGCCAAGAACTTAAATCATTTTATTTTATTCGTTTTTAAGTAGTAATGTCAATGATCGTAGGTTAAGTATGATGACTTGTAGGCTTAAAGATATATATTGCATCACAGAAAATTATATAAATTTGCGTGTCAGCGGATATTGAATAAAAAGATTAGATTTGAGTTTTTTTGGCGAAAAACTCAATCGATTGTTTGTGTTGTAATTGTTTTTTAGGGAAAAACTGTGAAACCATTGTTTTAAAGCTTATTGGCGTAAGCTGTAAAACGACTTCTAGTAGGGAAATATATATGCTTGGATTTAAACATTTCGGTAGTTTAAACACTATAAAACAATATATATTTTCCAATAGATATACACAAAGCACAAGAGGGGGTTAAAATGGAATTTACAGCAGGGGATGCAGGTCAGCAAAAAGCTGAGTTCAATAAAGACGGCTTGGTAGGAGAAACTAACATCAAGGTCATAGGCGTGGGCGGTGCCGGGAATAACATGGTCAGCTGGCTCTATAAAAAAGGGATCAAAGGAGCTGAGATACTGGCATGCAACACTGACAAGCAGCATTTGGGAGTGATTGACGCTGACAAGAAATTTCTTATTGGCACCGGCGTTACAAGAGGCCTTGGCTGCGGCGGCTTTCCTGAGAAAGGGGCTGAATCTGCCAAGGAAAGCATGCAGGAGATAAAGTCAGCGTTGAAAGGCACTGACATGGTATTCGTATGCGCGGGCCTTGGTGGAGGCACAGGAACAGGCGCTGCTCCAGTCATTGCCCAGACTGCCAAAGATATATCTTCAATAGTCATTGGCACTGTCACGATGCCTTTCAAGATCGAGAGGGCAAGAATCGACAAGGCCGAATTTGCGCTCAGGCAGCTCAGCAAGATATGCGACACAGTCATAGTGATTGACAACAACAGGCTTGTCCAGATTGCAGGGAATCTGCCGCTGAGGCAGGCATTTTCAGTTGCCAACGAGCTTCTTGCTACAATGCTCAAGGGCATAGTGGAAACCATAGCTGTTCCAAGCCTGGTAAACCTTGATTTTGCAGACGTAAAGGCCATAATGGCAGATGGAGGAGTAGCAGCCATCGGAGTCGGGACATCTGACACCAACAGCCGCGTTGAAGAAGCAGTCCGCGGCGCATTGGGAAATCCTCTGATAGAAGTCAATTATGAGGGCGCTACAGGAGCGCTCATACAGATTGTCGGCGGAGAGGACATGACACTGGATGACATCAACAAGGCCGGCGAGCTTGTCACTGCAAGCCTTGACGAGAACGCAAACGTGATCTGGGGAGCCAGGGTGGATCCGAGCATGAAAGGAAGGATCACCGTAATGACAATAATAACAGGAGTGTCAAGCCCGTGGATTATGGGCAAGACCGGAAAGGCTGCGCATTATGCGCCTTCGCAAAGCCCGAATCAGCAGGTTCAGCCTCAAAAAGTGCAGATTGACGAGGAGCTGGGCATAGAGGTAGTAAGCTGAAATGGAAACTCACGTTCACCCCTTTAGTCTTTGTGGTTTTTTTCTTTACCTTCATTAAAAACCACCCCCAACGTTTTAAAATGAAGGTAAACCCAATCCCCTTGAAAAAGGGGATTTTTTTCTTTTTTTTTAGGGTATGATTTTAGGATATTATTTTGATCGATTATCTGTTTCTCGGCGTACATAAAGTGCTAGTACTTTGCATAGAGTTTTTCCAAAAAACTTACTAATAAGTAGTAAAATATTTAAAAGGAGTGCAGATGCTGGTTCTTTAATGAATAGAAGAAGAGCAATTATAGGAATGCTAGGACTTGGAAGCTTGTTTTTAGGTGGAAAGATTTTATTATCTTCAGGTAGGGAGAATGATAGAAATATTCCTAACAATCAGTCACTTGAAGATCTTGCTAAGAGATTTTCTGGATTTCCAGATAGTGTTCAATCTCAAATTTTAGGAGATTTAAGGGGATATGTGTTATCACAGACGGAAATTGGAGCCCAGATTCAGTCTGCATTCTCCTCTATTGATGTGCCTGAAGTTGTTGATACTAGCCTGCCACAGGGAAGATTTGAATATTTGCCCTATTCTAATGAGATAATGTATTGTGTTTCTTCTAACAACTTGCAAATACGGCAATATCTACAAGGAGTTCCCATATTGTTTGGAGAAGCTCATGAACATCTTCATGCAATCCAGGATCGTGAATCTAAATGGGATAGATTTGAGAACTTCTTTAGAGATTTTGTTCCTGAAAGTCATGCTGCAACACTAGAGATTATTTTCCCAGCTAAGAAAGTAAGGGAATTTTCACTATACTGGTTGAACAAACCATCTGCCTCGGACCAAGAGGCTATTAATGGATTTTTAGGGCTGTGGAATCAATATATTTCTGCATGGGCTGAAAGAAAAGTAATCTATGAAGTGCAGGCCTATTTGGCATTTGAACCGTATACGAATGCTCAAGGATTGTATCAAAGAATAATGACAGCTCAACAGGCTGTTTCTGAAGTCAGAAGGGATTTATTTAATGATGTATTTGAACTCACAATTGAACTTTATGGTTTAGTTGATCCTGTTCAGGCTGCTATATTCGCTGGCAGGAATGCTGATTCATTGCAGGCATATAAATCCGCTATTGAGAGATTGAAATTCGAATATGGTGTTTCAGATGCTTATTCTCGTGGTCTAGGGCGTCAACATAGGTTACAAAAAGAAGTACAAGGCATTGCTTATAGAGCGAAGCGAATTATCTTGGATCACCAATAAAAAAGAAGAATATATAGTAAGCGACCTAAATAATTATACATTAGTCGCTTACTATATCAGGAGGACATAAACTATTTTGTATAGATATTTATGTCCTCCGCTATAGCAAATGACACAGATATTTATACAATAATTTCAATTTGCAATTGAAATCTACGAACGATAGTGAGTATGGGTAGGTCTTTTGTCTGCGGGTATAGTTATTTTTAAATGTTTGATAATCACTTATTTCTTAGCCTAAAATCTCATCAGCCTTTGCCGCAAAGACAAAGTCGCTTTCTGTCAGCCCGCCTATCTTATGCGTCCATAAAGTAAGCTTCACTTTCCTGAAGGCAAGAAGTATCTCGGGATGGTGGCCTTCCTCTTCTGCCAGCTCCCCGACTTTCACCGTGAAATCAAGGGCTTCCCTGAAATTCTTAAAGTTAAAGCTTTTCTCCAGGTGATGTTCGTCAATGGTTTGCCAGCCGCCCTCCAGTTCTTTGCCGTAGCCTTTCAACTTTTCTCCCTTGAGGGGCGGCACTCCCCCCCGGCAGGGAACGCATTTTTTTTGGGTAAGTTCGGTCATAGAGTCCCTTCTTTCTGTTCGGGGAAATAAACGCTTACCGAATCTTTTTGTCAACGGAAGAGGGACAAGCGAACTTTTCAAATTGATTTTTCCATTTTTTCATGTTTTACTGTCACCCATGCAACGGTCAATGACTTGGAGTGAAATTTGCCGGGCTTATCCCGATGAATGGGTGGCTGTGGTGGATTATAAGAGGGAAGGCCCTGTTGAAGTCAGCGGGACCGTTGTGGGTCATGCGTCGGAAAAAACCCAATTTTATGCATCGATGGGTCAACGCGTTGAAAAATATGACCGAGTGGCCGTGCGTTATACCGGTGAATTGGTTCAAAAGACCGATCTTCCTTTGTTATGGCAGATTTTTCATACCGCCTAGATAAGAGACTCATCATCCTGCCGGCATTTATTCGGGGCAAACACGTGATCAGGATTTAATCATTCTATTTTTGTTGCCGGGCTTGGATTCGAACCAAGATTGCGTGGTTCAGAGCCACGATGCCTACCATTGGCAGACCCGGCAGACATTAGTATTTTCTAAACTGCAACAGTTTTCGTATTTCCTCAACCTCTTTTTTTCGTGAAATTTGGACTTTATAACCACTTGTATTAGGACGATAGCCTAACGCAATTAATAATCTGTGAACATTTTTTAGTAGGGACCGATTTCTGTTGTTGAAGATAAATTTATAGGTAGATGTAGGTCTATGAATACAATGGCATCCTTCAGCTTCGTATAAGCCTCTTAAATACCGAAGGATATAGTCTTCATTATTTAAAATCCATCTCGGGACATGAATTTTTTTCTTTTTGCGAGCCCCTGAGGGAATCCCCAGCCTCTTACTGATCTGTTTTTGGTAAATGGTTATAGTAGTACAATTAGAATTCGTTCTTTTTGAGACCGTAGGTTTCTTATCAAATATTTTTTCTACCAATTTTGCGTATCGATTGATAAATTCTAAAGCGTCGCCATGGGAAAGAATCATTAGGACATCCGTTCTGGGAAATTTTCCAATGTGGCCGTCTCCCAAAATGACTCCAATAAGCTCTGCCAAATCACCATTCTTTTTTAGGGGCGGGTATGTTGACTTAATAATACCCAATCGCTTCATTTTTTTTCGCCACTGACAGAAGTTGTCAATTTTTCTTCGTTTCATTGTTTCTGAAATCTTTCTTACAGAAGGGTGTGTTTCTTTGGTAAAACCCTTGCTCCAATTTGAAGACATATTTTATAAGAAACACGAAATTTTTAAAAAATTCAAGCTTTAGATTTGCCGTCTTTCATGTGATAATTTCTGACTATGGATACTGAAAGTTTTAAAGACCTCTTCCAAACCCATCCCCAAAAACTCTCCCAGGCCTTTATTAAACTCTCCGAGGGGGACTGGAAAGCGATCGATGGCGATCTTGAGCACTTCCTCGAGCGTGCCCAGGCGGTCTACAAAATTCCCCAAGAGATCCTCTTAAAAGAGCTGGAGGCGGTCAAAAAGAATATCGACGAGGGGATTGAGGCTGATTATGTTCCCTACCTGGACCCGATAGAATAATTTAATAA
>JACOZO010000078.1:0-4994 GCA_016181325.1 Candidatus Woesearchaeota archaeon
GCTCAAGTCTCTGTATCATGAAATGTGATAGATGGGTCATCAGCGAATCTCTGGAATAGCCTTCTTTTTGGCATCCAGAAGTCGGCTGTGTGCCTTACACCTGGGTCATTTGGGTCTGTTTTAGTCCCCCTTGCATTGACAAGCTTAATGTCCCTTACATCAACATTCCTGTCCAGAACATCTTCAGCCCTGATATCTATGACCTTCCATTCGGGCCTTTTAGCGTGGAGGGCCCTTAACAGCTTCAGTTCAACCGGTTCCTTGCCGTCTCTAATATCCTGCTGGTGTTTCTTTATACGCTTGTCTTTTGATTGAGGATTATACCAGAACAACCAGCTGTCAGTTTCCTGGTTGTAGACAAAAGGAAGCCATGGTTTGTCGCTGTTTTTTCTTCTCAGCCGGATTCCTATTTTCTGTGTGTTTGGGTCTCCTTCAACTTCATTGTAAACAAATCTCTGGTATTCGTAAGGCACATTCCTTGCTGTTTCACCATCGCCAAACTTCAGGGTTACTTCCTCGATATGCTTGCCGTCAAGCTCGGTTGCTACTCCCCTTCCGTCGAAATCCATGACAAGTTTCCGTAAATCTGCTAATTTTCTGTTCGCACTTTCCAATTGTGCATCTGTTAAACCATTTCCTTCTGGTGTCAGCCTATGGGCAATATCGATAATGTCGGATATTACAGTTCCTTGCGGACCATCTTCTCCGCCGGCATACAATGTGCAGAGACTGCAGCTATGCTGCGAATATGTCACTGATTCTCCTTCGGCGGTTACAACTGTTATGCCGTCACCTTCAAGCTGGGCGCTAATGCCGAGCATTTCAGCAGCCGGCCCTGTCAATTGGTTGGACAGCCAGGCAGGGGCGCCTATCTTCTCCCATCTTGTGAGGTCTCTTGTCAAATCAATGCCTGCCTCTGTTTTTACACCTGCAGCCCCTTTGATAATTGAGGCCAGGTCCTCAGCAGTCAGGTCGGGATTAATATCGACGCTTGGAATCATTGATGAGACTGTCCGTATATCACTTCCAGGATAGCCTAATATTTCAAGAGCCTGCTCTGTTGTGAGTGATGATTCAATATCTGATGTACCTACACTACCCTCACCCTCTGCCCTAAACAGCTGCTCATTGATGTATCTGTTCGTAAACATAAACTGGTTGTTTATTTCTTCGTCAGCAAACCTAATTTTAGGCGAGCCTGATTCGCCTTGTGCGAAATCCGCTAAAGTGTTTGTGGTCACTTCTCTGCTGCCTTTTGCAAAGGTAATGCCCGCCTCGGTCATTCTGGCAACCCTGAAGCCGGATTCCCCTTCAATGATGATATCCCCCTCATAATTGGCGTTAATGCCCAGCCTTTTGAACAGTACTGTAAGACCTACCTGCTTAGCAAGGTCTTTCGTGGCTTCAGGGTCAGTCTGTGTTCTTATCCTTGTAGCATCTATCTGGTTTGAGTTAACATTAACACCATCAATGTTTATGTCTATTGAACTAGTCCCACCTTCTGCAATAAAGCCTATGATGTTTGCAATTAACGGATTTCCTGTCAGGCTTTCTGCCGCAAACTGTGCTGCACTTCCAAGAGCCTCTTCACCGGTTTCTTCCAGAATAAACTGACCAATGCGCCGGCCTCCCTGTATTATCATCTGGAACCTTGGAGTCCCCCCAAAAGACGCCCTTACAAGCGTGGAATAGTCCGGGAATGAGCGTGCAACAGTCCTTGGCACTGCCCGCGCCACAATTGACCCGACACCTGATCTGAACACTCTTGCTGCTGATCTAACTCCACTCCCGATTTCTGCACCGATTCCGGTGATTCTCATTGCGTGGCCTATCATCATGTATGATACAAGTGTTCCGGGATGAATCAATTGCTCAGCCGAGCTATACGCTGTGTCGCCCCAGGAAAACTGGTCGCCTACTTCGAAGATGCCTTCTCCTGTCGCTTCTCCTAAAAGATCAATTGCCTGCAATGACACTTCTGGATCCCCGCTTGCAGCAAGATTCTGCAAGATTCCCGTGTACGTCTGAAACAGGAATGGGTTGAATCCCTGTCCGCTTTCTTTTTGCGCCAAAAGATGCGTCCTTAAATCCTGGGCTTTCCGGTAGTTTACACTGTCAATCTGATGCTGCAATATGTCAAAATATCCTGAATCAACATTTTTTTCGATGTTTATCAGATTGGCAATCCACGGGTTCTTTTCTGGATTTGTGAAGTGCCCGTAGACATCATTAAGTGTAATGATAACTCCCCTTGGTGTATTTCCCCCTATCCTAAGGGATGATTCCGGCATGTCAAGCCCTTCATAATTGACGCAGCCGATGAATATCTTTTCTGTCCCATCCTTCTCTTTGATGTAGTACCAGTTAACCGGTCCACTAATCTGCCTGCCACGGACCCCCTCAAGACCATTTGATCCAATCTCGTTTAGCCTGATAAATTGGTCATACTTATCCCTTATTGAATCAGGACTGTCAGAAAGGTAGCCTTCCACATTCTCAGGCCATAATTCCTCAAACTTATACAAGTACAGCAAAGGCTCATCAACATCCTGATTCTCTGCAATTCCATACTTATCAATGATATCCCTTAACGGAATAACCCCTTTCCCCATCAAAAACACCGCTTCCTGAAGCGTATATGCCCCATTTATTTTAAGAGGCTCTCCATTTGGCTGCGTTAATGTGAGCGGGTATGTCTCTGGGGAAAGAATCCTGTTTAAGAGAGCCGAGCCTATCCCTATCATCGCCCTGTCTATTTTTGAATCAACTTCCTGCCCGCAGTCAAAGTCACGCTCATAATTGGTGTAGTACACATCCCTCAGGATGCGAAGCGGAGAGATAGAGTTCCATGATCTTCCCAGGGCATCATATACATACTGGTTGATTGTCTCTTCATATTCCCCATAAGTTGCATCTTGCGCAATCTCAAGAGCAGGTATCTCCCCTTCCCACCACGTATTGCTGTCACGATATATTGCTTCCCTCGAGGCAAACTCTTCTTCAATCTGCTGCATTGCCTGCCCGAGGACTGTCTGCGTATGCGAAAGCATGTTCTGTACAGTAGATTCTCTTATCGGCTGCCCAATCTCTTCAGGAAGCCCGTCTGCCAGCCTTAAGAGCTCCTGCCGGTATGCATTTGCAAGAATCATATTGTTAGGATATGGTGTATCTTCAAGATAGTCAATCATCTTATGAAGGATATCTATCTTCAGGAGGTTTTTTACCTCTGCAGGCGCTCCCTGAAATCCTATCGTCACTCTGGGATTTTCTCTTCCATCAATCCTGTCAATTAATGCAGCGTACAGCTTAATAGAATCATCAACTGCCTGCCTGAAATCCCTCTCTGCTTCTGTTGTGTCTCCCCAGTCAGGTGCTGCAAAAAGCAGGCCAAGAACTTCAGGATTTCGGATGTCCCTCAAATATTGCTGATATGAGCCTTCCTGACCTTCGCTTGCTGCCTGTTCCTTCCTTGCAAATGCGACTGAGCGCTTTACTTTTTGCAGCGCATGGATGATGTTCAAGGCACTTGGATCGAAGCTTTGCGCAAGAGACTGCAATGCATCATTCTCTGCTGCGCTTATCTTTGATTCTATCTGCCCATCAATCCAGCCAGGGAGAGTACCCAACTCAACATTGTTCAGCCGTATCAAGTAGGCAATTGCCTGGATATTTGCATTTGCCCTGCATTGACGCGCTCCAGAGAGAATTTTGGCATCTGCCAGCCTGCCTCCGACTATGCTGTTGCACAACTCCATTGCTTCTGCCTGGGCGCTTAAGACATTTGCCAAAGCGCCTTCTGCAAGGGATTTCTCTCCATAGGTTATCAGGACGTCAGCAATCTTCAGCTTGATATTAGCAACCAAAAATTCCCTGTCGCTTCTTGCTGAGCCTTCTATGGCTGACTTAATCTCTTTCAGCGCCGTGATTGACAGCGTCGATATCTGTCCTGTACCTAAGTCGGTGCTCACCCGCTCGCCTGGAAAGCCAAATGCAGAGACATACTCGTTTATTGCCTGCAATGCAACATCCCCTATATTATGGTCCCCTTCAATGACCTCCCTGTACCTTCTTTTCGCTTCCTCAACATTTCCCTGCTTATAGTTCAGCCTGGCTATTGACAGCCTGATGCTTGAACGAAGATTGATTACCAGCTGCGTCGCAGGGAGGCCTTTATTGAGCGCTGTCTGGAGATTTGCAAGAGCATCCTGATATGAGGACTGGGCAACGGAGTAATCGTTTGCGGATAATGCCCTATGCCCACGGGCAAGATTTATCTGCGCCATCAGCGCAAATGCATTATCCGTCCTGAAGCTGCATAAGGTGTTTTCATCGCAAGGGTATGTCCTTGAAAATTCAGTCAGGCGCTGGAACCGCTCTTCACTATTGATCCCACGGCTGAAATCCACATAGACGTTATTTTCCAGCATGAAATACGCCATGATCTCCTTCTCTTTTTCCGTCAAGCCGAGCGTCTCCACTTCCTGGATTGTTGATGGAATGCGCAGCTGTTCCGGCGATTCACATACACCATTGGGGAATATTGCAAGTGTTGCCGGCTCAATGCTGCTTCCCTGAGTCACAATTGCGTATATCCCGCCTTCGCCATCCTTCAGATAAAATATTTCATCAATACCCTCGCTGCCGAAAACGTAACTGTTGATAATATTACTGCCTGAACAGGAACTATCATGCTCTGCAGCTCCAACTCTCCATGGCACGGTGTGCATGATTCCCTCAAGGCTGGCTTCGCATGGGTTGGGTTCACTACCTTCATCGCACTCAACGCAGCGCGCTCCGTTCCAGTCTGCTGTGCAGCCTGTTCCAGCCGGGCAGGGGATTATCCTGTACGTCAGCCTATCATCATCAGTGCATGAGTATACCTTTGCCCCGGTGTTCAATGGGGCACATTCGCTGTTTTTTGGCTGGCCATAATAAACGACCTTTTGCGGGAACACGGGGTTGTCCTTAAAAGGGTTTGATTCGCCGGTCTTCAG
>JACOZO010000078.1:5011-6314 GCA_016181325.1 Candidatus Woesearchaeota archaeon
CCTGTCAAAATTATCCGGACTGACGCACAGGCCGAAATCATCGCATTCAAAGCCGGGCGGACAATTTTCAGAAGTTTCACAGTGCGCACTGATCCTGTCCAGGACATAGCCGGAAGACCCAGAAATTAATGATTTTACCTCAAGGGTGCCCTTATCAGTCTCAGGCTCCGTGCCCGATGCAGTAAAAATTAGTTCCCCTTGCCGATGTTCCTGTCCTGTGATTTTATCAACGAGCCTCCATCCGATCCTATGTTCTCCCGGGCTATCAACAAAACAGCTTAAGGACATTTGTTCCTCATTCAGCGTGTCAGAGCAAAATGTCATGTCTGAACTGATTTCCACTGCAAACTGGTCAAATACCGAAGGGTTGACAATGCTTATTTCAATGAAATTGTTTACATCAACAGTGATTCCTCTGGAGTATTTTCCGTTCACCTGCAAAAGATAATCCCCGCAATGGCCTGTCTCTTCATTGCATCCGAAGTCGCAAACCCGCACATTGACATTGTTCCAGCACAGGGCATCTATTTCATCAACGCGCTCACAGTCAAGGGAATACTGCTGCTCAGGCTGGCCGTATCCGATTTCCCATCCCTTATAGCAGCGCGATTGCCCCTCTTCGTAGCAGTCAGGCATGTCTATGTCGCGGCAGTCGCCCACGCATGCGGACTGGGGACGCTGCCCCTCGGGAGTTTCGCCTGCGCCTACCGTCGTCGCACAGCTGTCTGTTCCGCACCTGTCATGCTCAGCCCACGTGCATACTGCCGGCCCCCATTCCAAAAACCCGGTTCTGCCTTCATTTTTCCTGCACCTGCCGACAGTATCCTCTCCTGTCTCATCGTTGATTGAGCAGAGCCTGTCATCCCTTTGGTTATTCATGATGATGCCATTGCTATCAGACAGCCCATTGCATCCGCAAAGTATGAGCGAAGGATCATATCCTTCCTGGCCGCTGATATCCTCACCGTCAAATGATGGGCAGATGCAATCATCAATCACCTGTATTGCTGAAATGGATGGAATCATCAGCGTGAGAACTAACAGGAACAACATGCATTTTTTGCCCTCGCTCCCTTTTTTCATATGACCTCCCAATCGCTTCCGTCACAGAAATATGATCCCGAGTCATCCATGAATATCCCTATTTTACCGCATTCTCTCCAATGCTCCCCTAAATTCCTGTTTCTTGAGAGCAGCAGGTCAAACCCGAATTGGTTTGCTATCTGCCCCAGGGAATCGCCGCCATGCCATATCTTCCCGCCGTCCGGAAGAGCGTAATAATCATTTTGCCCCCCATCCCCCG
>JACOZO010000079.1 GCA_016181325.1 Candidatus Woesearchaeota archaeon
TAATTCCCTGCAATAACCAGATTCTTCACGTTGACCTTAGAAAGTGACTCTTTTGGTATTCTCTTGCTTGCATCCAGCAGTTCAATGCCCAGCATATTCCCATTTTTATCCAAATCAATGATTGTAAAGTCATCTACTTTCTTGTTTTTATTGAATTCCCCTTTCCTGAATTCTATGTACATTGCATCCGCTTCCTTGTCGTAGCTTATTTCCATTTCAGATCCAATATAAGGTTATTACCTTTATATGTTTTTCTGTCCTTTCGCACACAATTTCAACTTTGCCTCTTTCCAGAGTCTTTTGGTAGTAATACTTTCCATGCTTTTTAATTGTTATATCAGGGAATTTGATTGATTCTATTATCTCATCTTTCATGAATCTTCTTCTTTCTATCTTATCCGCTGCATGTTCCGTAAATATTATATTCATAGTGAAAAATTGTCATTATGCACGAAAATAAAAAACTCTGGATGAACGAAGTGAAATCCAGAGTGGTCGGATTTTCATGATTTCTTCTGGATAAAACCCTTCTTGTTCACTTCAGCACAGCAATATTCGTCATTCCCCTTCTTTTCCTTTCAAGGATGCCCTTTGACTCGAGCTTGTCCAGGAGCCTTGTCATCTTCACTTTTGTATAGCCAGTCTGCTTTATCAGGTCGCTCTGGTACATTGAGCCGTTGTTTTCCTTCAGCTTGTCACAGATTGATTTTTCCTCTTCATCCAGTTTTGAGGCATCAATATTGGCATATTCCTTTTTCGGCTCAGGAAGCGGGATTCTCGAGAAAAATGAAAAGTAAATTCCCATGGCCAGTATCAAGGCTGCAAAGCCGAAGGAAAGCGTGATGTACCATGATGTCTTGCTCTGGTGGACAGGGCACTTTGTCATGTCAAAAGCCGGATCCTTGCTCACAATATCGCAGACAAATGCAGACTGCTCGTCGTAATTGGATTTTATCAAGGACAGCACAATAATCAGGACAACGGAAAAGCCCATTATTGTATATCCCCATATTCCCTGATTCAAGCCCATTTTGGTGACTTGTACCCCCTCATTAATAAAGTATTGCCCACAACTGACACGGATGAAAACGCCATTGCCATGCCTGCAATTATGGGATTGAGCAAAAATCCCGTGAACGGGTAAAGGGCGCCTGCTGCTATCGGTATGCCCAATGTGTTGTAGGCAAACGCCCAAAACAGGTTCTGCTTTATCTTTTTTATGGTATAATCGCTTATTTCCATTGAGGTTATGACATCCCTTAAGTCATCTTTTATAAGCACGACATCGCCTGTTTCTATCGCTATGTCAGTGCCAGAGCCTATCGCAATGCCAAGTTCTGCCTGTGCCAGCGCAGGGGCGTCATTTATGCCGTCGCCTACCATTGCCACTTTACTTCCTTCCTGCTGGAGCTTTTTTATCTCATTGGCCTTCTCGCCCGGCAGGACTTCTGCCAGCACATTTGCCTCTTCAATTCCTGCCTGCTTTGCTATTGCCCTTGCAGTCCTCTCATTGTCTCCTGTTATCATGTAGATTTTTTTGCCCATATTCTTCAGCTTTGCAATTGCCTCGGCAGAATGCTCTTTCACAGAATCCGCTATTGCTATTAATCCCGCTATTTTTGTGTCTATGGCCACTATTACAACGGTCTTGCCGTCATGCTCAAGCTTCCGTATTGTATTTTCAATCTCGGCAGTGCCAATTTTCTCAGAGCCAATCAATTTTCTGTTGCCAACAATTATTTTTTTGTTTTTATAGGATGCCTCAATGCCTTTTCCGGTTATGGAATTGAATCTTGACGGCTCTGCCACAGCGATTTTTTCCGCTTTTGCCCTGGCAATTATTGCCTCGCCAAGAGGATGCTCTGACCTTTTCTCAGCAGCAGCAGCATAAAAAAGTATGTCAATTTTCTTTGAAGTAATTTCAACTACATCAGTCACCTCTGGCTTTCCTTTTGTGAGCGTGCCGGTCTTGTCGAAAATAATCGTGTCAATGCTGCTGGCTTTCTGCAGGGACTCTGCAGTCTTGAACAAAATGCCGTGCTGCGCCCCCAGGCCGGTGCCGACCATTATGGCTGTGGGTGTTGCAAGCCCCAATGCGCAGGGGCATGCTATTATTATCACTGCGATGAATATTGTGAGGGCAAATACAAACCCCAGTCCGGCTATGTACCAAGTGACGAATGAGATTACCGCGATTATGACAACTATCGGGACGAAATAGGCTGATATCTTATCCGCCAGTTTTTGTATAGGGGCCTTGCTGCCCTGGGCTTCCTCAACCATCTTTATTATCTGGGCCAGCACCGTGTCTTTTCCCACTTTGGTTGCCTTGAACTTGAAAGAGCCGGTCTTGTTTATTGCTGCTCCAATCACTTTATCGCCTTTCTTCTTTGATACCGGAATGCTCTCTCCTGTAAGCATTGACTCATCAACATAAGAGCTGCCGTCAACCACAATCCCGTCAACGGGAATTTTCTGGCCGGGCTTTACAATGACAATATCGCCAACTACGACGTCGTCTATGGAGATTTCAGCTTCCTTTCCGTTCCTCAGGACAAGCGCTGTCTTTGGCTTCAGCCCAAGCAGTTTCTTTATTGCCTCTGAAGTCCTGCCTTTTGCAATTGCCTCAAGAAGCTTGCCCAGCAGTATGAACATGAGGAGCAGGCCGGCAACTTCATAATACAAATGGTCTTTTCCATAATCCTTATTGCCCGTCCATATCAGAAATGAGACAGCAAGGCTGTAAAGGTATGCTGCTCCTGTTCCCAATGCCACCAAAGTATCCATATTGGCGGTTTTTGCCTTTACAACTGCCTTAGTGCCCTTAATATAGAAATCATAAGAGATCAGGATTATTGGAGTTGTTATCATGAACTGGATTATTGCAATATGGTCTACAAAAAATTCCGGAGTCTTAAGGCCGATATATGGCCCAATCATGTAATACAGCAACGGAATGCTCAATGCAAATGAGCAAAGAAATTTCTTCTTCAGGCTGTTGATCTCCTTTTCCCTTGCTGCCTTCTCAACATCGGCAGACTCCTCTTTGAAGTCTTCAGGCTCGTATCCTGCGTCCTTTATGGACTGCTTTATTTTTTCAATATTAATCTTTGAATGGTCATATTCGATAATCGCCCTTTCAACAGCGAAGCTTGCATCAACTCTTTTAATCCCATCAAGCTTTTTCAGGGCATTTTCCACTATATTGGCGCAGTGCTGGGACGACATGCCCCTTACCTTTAATGTGACGGAGCCCTGTTTTCCTGCCTGAATCACATCGTAGCCCGCATTTTCAATTGCCTTTACAATATCCTCTTCCTTAACAGCAGAGGCATTGTAATCAACAGCAGCCTTCTCAGAGGCAAAATTGACATTAGCGCCGGAAACGCCTTTTAACCTTTTCAGTGATTTTTCTATTGTTGCGGCGCATGATGCGCAGTGCATGCCTTTTATCGGGAGAATTACCTTTTTAATATTATCAATGTTATTTTTTAATGTTTCATTACTTATTGTTTTTTCATTTGATGTTTTTTTTGATGGCGGCTCTTTTTTATTGAACTCATCATGGCAGTTTTTGCTGCAAAAGAAGTATTTTTTGCCTTCACTGACTAGCCTGAATTTTGCCTTCTTCTCGTCCACTTCCATTCCGCAAACCGGGTCTTTTGCCATCTTCAATAAATTTTATTTGTTTTCTACACTGCACAATTATTTGCTCATTCGCAATATCTTTCCTAATTTTATGTCCTAATTCCAATTAAAAATAATTATTATTAATTCCGTCGTTTTTCTTCCACAAACGGCTTATGGAAAAACGACAGCCGCGTGCTCTTAGGCATTAATCTGTTCCAATGGCATGCTTTGTAATCTCAATGTTGCAGCTATGATGCTTTTTGCACCATTTCCAGCATTTTTCAGCCCATTCTTTATCCTTATAATCAAAACCGCATTCTTTGCATTTGTAATATTTGCCTATTTTAGCCGTCATTTTTGTATCCCGGATGTTTTTCCCTTATGATCTCCAAAATTTTCTTGGACATCTTGCGGCATGAGCAGTTTTTTGCATGCTCAATATGCCAGTTAATCCTATCATCTGTTGTTGGGTTTTTGGGCATCCTGTTTGCTCTGTGCCATTCCTTGTTTATCTTCATTTGTTTATCTTTTTTACGGCCATTCCAGCACCCTCTCTTTTACGTCAGGAATCTCATTTATCTTTATCTTAAATCTATTTAAATCCTTCCCTGTATTAAAAGCAAGCTCGCCTGAGTTGTGGTGTCCTGAAAGACTTGGAGCAGAAGATGGGGCAATCTGCCTGCCATCTGCCTCCAGCACAACAAGCTTTTTCAGGTCAAACTGGGTTAAGTCAACTGTGTGGGTATTAAAACTAATATCAAAAATCATATTCCCATTATTCAGCCCTTTGGGCGTAATATCAATAGTCACTTCCCCTTCGCTTGTTTTTGTCTGGTACTGGCTTTTGGCAGAATTTTGGGCGTCTGCTGAATTCGGCTGAGCTGGCTGATTACCGCCAAAAATATTGAATGCAGTGAAAGCAAGGCTTATCACAGCAATGGCAAGTATTCCAATCAGCAGGTATTTTTCTTTTTCCATCTTACTTAGCCCCCTCCTTAGATTCATGCTCGCATTTTTTGCTTATGGTCCTGTCCCTTATGAACAAGAATATGCCTGACAATACTATTGCTCCTCCGACGATCCAGAAGAACAATGAATACTGCTGCAACGGCTGGAATGGCACGCCCGCAATAATAATGCCTGAATTTATTATAATCAGGTTTCTTGAAATGCAGGGTTTCTTGAGGTAAATCAATATTGTAACAATCAGCAGCCCCACTGCAACAAGCCACATCGGCACTGCGATTTTTGTGAAAAACACCAATGGCATTCCTGTCACTGTGATCCCGATGATGCTTAAAGCCGCAATCAGCCCAAGGCATATATTGTGGCATCTGCCATGAGCCAAGCACGCTTGCGGCTCCGGAAACGCTTCCTGTCGCTCCCAGCAGCTTTTCCTTGAGGTTTTTTGATTTGCCGTCCATGCTGTCAGAACCTCTCCTGGGTCCAGTTATACACTGAGGCGAATATATACCCGATTATTGCCCCTAATAAGAATACTTCAATAAACCCTATGATTACAGAGCCCGCGGTGAATGTTTTCATTGCAATCCCGGAAATGTCAATGCCGTGCGCCATGTAATTCACGCTTCTTGCCATCATCCCTATGGGGAATACGGCTATCAGTATGAGGCATATAAGTGATACTATCAAAAATGTCAGCCCCAGTGAAAGAGCCACAATATTCGGTTTCAGTTTTGTCATTTTATTCTACCTCCATTGTTTTTCTAAAAGCCATTTTTCTTATAAACTTAAATAAAATAAGCATCATTATCAATGTAAGCGCTGATGACAACAGTTTTGACACATGTTTAGTAATGGCATCAACCGTGGAAAAAATAATTATGGATATTAACAATAAGAATCCCAATACATACAAAAAACCAAAATTTCTTGCAATATTTTTCCGCATTTTGTTTTTTATCTGACTGGCCATTTTTACGAAATATTCTCATTAAATTGAATCGATGACTTTCTTCAATTGTTGGAAATTCCCATAAATGTTTGGTTTAATTGGTTTTGTAAACCCATTCGCCGCAAGCGGCGGGGAATTTCCAACATTAAAAATACCCCGCTCCTTGGGGCGATTGGGATTTTTATTTTTTCTTCGACAGAGGAAGCCACTTCACGCCAAACCCTTCCTTCTGCAGCTCTTCCCTGGCCTTTGCAACGGCTTCGCTGTAGCCCAGTTTCACTTCTTTCCTGTATTGGTACATTTTTTACACCCCGCTATCCTACCTTGCAGTCCAGCCGCCGTCAACTACCAAATTATGGCCTGTGATGAAGCTCGACTTGTCCGATGCCAGGAACACTGCTGCATTGCCTATGTCAGCAGGCTGCCCGAATCTTCCTACCGGGGTGTTTTTCATGAGATTCCTTTTGGTAGGCCTGTCATTGAGCATTCCCTTTGTCATGTCAGTGACTATGACGCCGGGATTTATGGCATTGACGGTTATCCCGTCCTTTGCATGATCCAGGGCAGCTTCTCTTGTGAATTCCGTCACCCCTCCTTTTGAGGCGCAGTAGGCGCTTATTCCAGGGAACCCCACAATTCCGGCGATGGACGAGATGTTTATTATCCTTCCTCCCCTGCCCTGCTTCTTCATCTGCTCAACTGCGTATTTTGTCCCGAAAAAGACGCCCTTCAGGTTGACTGCCATCTGCCTGTCCCAGTCCTTTTCCGTGAGCTGGAGGGCAGTGCCCGAAACCAATATGCCTGCATTATTCACAAAAATATCCAGTTTCCCGAATTTTTTTACCGCCTGCCTCACCAGATTGCGAACGTCTTTTTCTTTTGAGACATCTGCCTTTACGAAAATCGAGCCGACACCCATGCTTTTCATATCCTCAACTGCGCTTTTGCCTTCATTGCTTCCCTTGTAGTCGCTGATAACGACATTGCACCCTTCTTTTGCGAATTCCAGGGCTATGCCTTTGCCAATGCCCCTGCCGGAGCCTGTGATTACCGCAACCTTGCCTTCAAGCCTTTTCATGTTATCATCCTGCCATTCCTCAATAAATCAAAAAATTAAAAGTAAAAAATCATCCATTTTTTGCATTCAACAGCATCCCTTGCCTTTTCCTTTGCTCATTTTTTCACCTCCTTGTTTAACTGCTTATTGGTTTTTGCTGCTCATGCCAAAAGCATCATGAAGCCAGCACCAGGCTGTAAAGCTTTCAATCAGCGCAATCCAGCCTACAATGAAGATGAGCCAATTTGCCCATTCTGCGCT
>JACOZO010000080.1 GCA_016181325.1 Candidatus Woesearchaeota archaeon
AACAATTATAAATATGGATAAATTCCCTTTTTTAACATGGTAGGAAACAAGCCGAATTTCAATCCCTATGACATTCTACGCTGTCTTTTCAGGATTGAGGAGGGCATAAGCAGGCAGTTGCTGGCGAAGAGCCTTGAGCTTGGGGAGGGGACCATCCGGACAATCCTCGACATCCTGAAGGACAGGAAGCTGATTGAATCATCGAAGAAAGGGCATTTTTTGAGCAGCCAGGGAAGGAACGCGCTGAATGACTTAAAGAAAAGTATAAGCCTTCCAAAGAAGATCGAATCAGAGCACATCTACAAAAACCTGAGGAAATGCGGCATTGCCCTAAAAGGCGTGAAAGAGCTTGCGAACACCTACAGGCTGAGGGACATTGCCGTGAAGAACGGCTCCGAAGGGGCGTTGATACTGAAATTCGAGAAAAGGCTTTATGCTCCTGAATCGGATTACGATTACAGCTGGCTTGAAAAGAGCTTTGAGCTTGAAAGCGGCGACATACTGGCACTGGCATTCGCTGATTCTTATTCTATCGCAGAAAACAGCGCTTTGGCAGTGGCATCGGAGCTCAATCCCAGCCTGAAAAGCTTTATAAACAGGCTTTCCCATTGAAAACTTATGATTGTTGTCAGCTGCTCGCACGGAATCCACCTAGGCAGCAGGATTGCCAGGCGCCTGAAGGCAGGCCACACTGCCCTGAAAGCCAGCAAATTTCCCGACGGGGAGCTGGACATAAGGTTTACCGGCAGTCCAAGGGGCAAGGATGTTGTCCTGGTGCAGTCATTTTGCGGCGACATCAATGAGCTAATTGTCGAGACTATCTTTGCCGCTGCAACTGCCAGGGAGCTTGGGGCAAAAAAAATCACTTTGGCTGCGCCTTATTTCCCTTATTTCAGGCAGGACAAGAGGTTCCGCAAGGGTGAGTGCGTGTCTTTGCACGTGATCGGGCCGTTGTTTGACAGGTATTTTGACAGGATAATCGTAATTGACCCGCATCTTCACAGGGAGACCACGTTAAAGCATGTTTTCAGGAAACCAAGCCTAAGGCTGACTTCAAACCCATTGATAGCTGATTATATCAAAAAACACTTCAAGAATCCTGTGCTGATAGGCCCTGACTGGGAGAGCTACAAGTGGGCGAGAAAAGTTGCGGAAATGATAAATGCTGAGTCTTCAATACTTGAAAAAACAAGGTATTCCTCGCATCATGTAAAAGTCAGATTAAAAGATAAAATTAATTTGAAGAACAGGACTGTTGTCATTGTTGATGATATCATAAGCACCGGGCATACGATTCTCGAGACCATCAAGAATATCCGGAAATTAAAGCCGAAAAGAATCGTGTGCATCTGCGTGCACGGGATTTTCGCGGAGAATTCTCTTGCAAAAATAAGGAACGCAGGGGCTTTGGTTGTTGCTACCAATACCATCCCCTCTTCTGTGGCAAAGATTGACGTGGGCAGGCTGTTGACTGAAAATCTTTAGAAACCATTTTATATCCTAATCTGTTTATATGCCATAACATGGGGACTAAACCAATTGCGGATGGCAAAATAGTCATAGGTTTGGTTGAGAAGGTAAGCATAAAGGCAGACGGGAAAAAGGCCATGACCATTGATGCCAAGATAGACACTGGAGCGACAAAAAGCTCAATGGACATCAATCTGGCGAACAGGCTTGAGCTTGGGCCGATAATAAAATCAAAAGTCATCAAGTCTGCGCACGGCAACAAGCTAAGGCCCATCATTGAAGCTGACATCAGGATTGCTGGAATCAATATGAGGTCTGAATTCACTCTGGCGGACAGAAGCCACCTTAAATATATCATGCTGATAGGGCAGGACATACTCAAAAATGGGTTCCTGATAGACCCGAATAAGTAACTGATACTTGGGGAAATACATGAAAGCAGCTCTTATTTCGCTTGGCAGCAGAAGCTCCTTGATGATTCTCAATGAGATGCAGAACTATTTTGAGAGCGTGGCCAACATTGACGTGAGGGATCTGGAAGTCAAGCTGGGTAACGGCAGGCTTGAGGTGCTTTATGACGGGAAGCCTTTGCCGCAGTATGACTGCATATACACGAGAGGCTCGTTCAGGTATGCGCCCCTCCTGAGATCAATAACAATGACCTTATCCGGGACCGCTTACATGCCAATCCGGGCGGACGCATATACCATAGGCCATGACAAGCTGCTGTCGCACCTGACTTTGCAGCACTTCAGCATACCGATGCCTACCACATACCTGGCCTCCTCGCCCAAGGCTGCCAAGAAGATACTTCACGAAATCAATTATCCCATCGTGCTTAAATTCCCAAAAGGCACGCAGGGGAAAGGGGTGATGTTTGCAGAAAGCTTTGCAGCCGCCTCTTCAATGCTTGACGCGCTTTTTGCCCTGAGGCAGCCGTTCCTCATACAGGAATACATCGAAACAGGGGGAAATGACATAAGGGCGCTTGTCGCAGGCGACAAGGTCATCGCTTCAATGAGAAGGCATGCCGAGAGGGGCGAGCTTAGGGCAAATATCCATGCCGGCGGCTATGGGGAATCATGCGAGCTTAATGAAGATACAAAAAGAATTGCTGTCATGACTGCAAAATCTCTTGGCATTGACATCTGCGCTGTCGATATGCTGGAAAGCCCGAAAGGGCCTTTGGTCATTGAGCCTAACCTGTCTCCGGGAATAAGGGGAATCTCAAAGGCGACAGGGCAGAACGTGGCAGAGAGCATCGCTAAATTCCTAAGCGAAAAGACGCAGGAATTCAAGGAAATCAGCACGGACAAGGCGACAACTGAGCTGCTGGAAGACCTTGGAATCACTGACAAGCCTGTGATAAACCAGATAATCACCAACCTCGACTTCAGGGCAAGCAGGATTTTGCTGCCGAAAATAGCAACTGACATGTCTCATCTTTCAAGCTCTGACGAGGCTGTAATAAAAATCGAGAACGGGAAGATAGTGGTTGAGAAGATGTGAATCGGTTTTAATTGAACAATTCCAAAAATAAATCCAATAACAGACAGATAACGGGGACAATAATAAGAAATCAATAATATCAAAAATAAAAATAAATTTTTGCCAGATTGTATTAAATCACATTCACCACAGCATACTTAGTCCTGTGGAACTTGTCGTGGCTTACTGTAATCCTGATGTAATGCTCTCCAGGCTCTGCGTCCTGAGGCACTTCGAAGTCAAGATACCTTACAAGCTTCTGCCCTGGATTTATCGTATAAGGCCCTTTTATGAGGTTTATGTCAAGCTCAGGCGAGCTCACTTCTATCTTCAGGTCCTTTAATGGAATGTTCGCCGTGTTCTTCAGATCAATTCTAAGCATCTGCAGGTCTCCCGGTACCAGGAAGTCCTGTCCCCCGGGTATCTGCACGTTTCCAATGTCTATGAATTTGGCTGCTGGAGTGTCTTTTTTCTCGCCGTCGTCAAGCAATATGTCCCTTACTGTAATCTGGACTGTTCTGGTGGCGGTCAGCTGGCCGTCATTTACTGAAAATGTCACCTGATAAACCCCGCCCTGTGTGGGTAACGGCGTCCATCTGAACTGATTGTTCGAATATGTCGCTCCCTGGGGCAGATTCGATGCCGTTATGGCTGATAGGCTTCCGCTGTCAACATCCGATGCCGAAACGCTGAATACCAGTGTCTGGCCTTCATCGACAACCTGGTCGGCTGCTGTAACTGCAGGAGCCTGGTTGCCTGCCTCATTTACGGTGATAGTTATTGTTATTGGCTGGCTTGTCAGTGAGCCGTCTGAAGCCGTGAACGTGGCTGTGTAAGCGCCTGCCTGCACGAATGAAGGCGTCCATGTAAACCTGTTGCCTGCAAATGTTGCTCCTGCTGGAAGGCTTATTGCTGCAAAATTGCTGATTACTATTCCGTCAGGATCAGTTGCTGTTATCGTAAAAGTTAATGTCTGCGCTTCTGTCACTGATTGAGGGCTTATTGGATCCAGTACAGGAGCCTGGTTGCCTGCCTCATTGACAGTTATTGTTACAGTTTCTGAGTCCTGAAGGCTGCCATCGCTGACAATGAAGGTTATGCTCTGGGAGCCTGCCTGTGTAAATGATGGAGTCCATGAAAATGCATTTCCTATAAGAGTGGCGCCGCTAGGCAGTGGCGAAGACGTGAACGTCAAAGCACCTGTGCCGTCAGGGTCTGTTGCCGATAATGTAATTGCAAGAGCCTGCCCTTCTGTAACTGCCCTGTCGCCTATTGCGCCAAGAACAGGAGCCTGGTTGCCTGCCTCAATTATTGTCACGATAACTGTTTCTGATGCTGTGGCAGTGCCGTCAGATACTGTGAATGTTACTGGATAGCTTCCTGCCTGTACAAAGCCCGGAGCCCATGTGAATGTGTTTCCTGCAAATGAAGCTCCGCTTGGCAGTCCTGCTGCTGAAAATGTCAATGCATCAAGGTCTGCATCGCTGCCTGTCACTGCGAACGTAAGCAGCTGCCCTTCTGTGATTGATTGCGGGCCGATTGCATTAAGCACTGGTGCGTCATTAATGGAATTTATTGATATACTCACAGTTGCAGTATTGCTGTCAACTGTCCCGTCATTTACCTTGAAAGCAAAGCTGTCAGCTCCACTAGCATCTGCATTCGGCATGTATGTGACTGCCCCTGTTGCAGAATTAAATCCTGATAATACTCCTTTTGTCGGGTTTGCTGCAATGCTGAATGCCAATGCGCTGCCTTCAACATCGCTTCCTGCCAGTGTTATTGCTTTAGCAGTATCTTCAGTCGTAGTTACTGATTGGGAATTCGCAGTTGGAGCGTCATTTACTGAATTGATTGTCATGCTTACTGTGGCTGTGCTGCTGTCAACTGTGCCATCATTAACCTTGAAAGCAAAGCTGTCAGCCCCGTTGAAATTAGCATTTGGCGTGTAGGTTACAGCACCTGTTGCTGCATTGAACCCTGACAATGCGCCGCTTGAAGGGT
>JACOZO010000081.1 GCA_016181325.1 Candidatus Woesearchaeota archaeon
GGACTCAGCCTTTTCGAGATAATAATCAGCATAGACAATGCCATAATCAACGCCGAAGTCCTTTCAACAATGTCGCAGAGGGCACGAAGATGGTTTCTGTTGTGGGGCATATTGATTGCAGTATTTCTTGTCAGGGGCGCATTGCCGTGGCTTATTCTGTGGGCGAATAACCCTTCTCTGGGCCCCATAGGCGCTTTTATGGCCTCCTTCAGCACAGACCCGCAAATAGCAAAAGTCATAGAAGAATCTGCGCCGGTACTGCTCATAGGCGGCGGCACATTTCTGCTGTTCATCTTCCTCCATTGGCTTTTTCTCGAGCCAAAGCATTACGGGCTGGCAGGGGAAGCATTTATTCATAGGCAGGGGTTGTGGTTCTTTGCAATTGTATCCATATTGCTGGCATCCATAGTCTGGTTTGCCATAAAAATTGATCCGTTGCTGGCATTCGGCGCTGTGATCGGCTCAACTGCCTTTTTCATAACCCACGGCTTCAAAGAGAATGCGGAGCAGATGGAGAAAAAGATGCTTGAGCAGGGCGGCAAAAGCAATATGTCAGACATAAGCAAGATATTATACCTGGAAGTAATTGACGCCAGTTTTTCTGTTGACGGCGTCTTGGGGGCATTCGCATTCACATTCGCCATACCTCTGATAATTCTAGGTAATGGCCTGGGGGCATTTGTGCTGAGAGTCATCACGGTAAGAAATATAGAAAATGTCAAGAAGTACAAGTACCTCAAAAACGGCGCAATGTATTCAATATTAAGCCTTGGAATAGTCATGCTGCTGGACAGCTTCGGCGCCCACATACCCCACTGGCTGTCTCCAGTCCTGACTTTTTCAATCATAGGATTTTTCTTTGATAAGTCTGTAAGGGAATTGAAAAGGCGCAATCAGGCAGATGCAAATTAAAATAAATTGCTAAACTTTTTTATATGCCTTAAAGAACCCGTCATCATGATTAGAGAACCGGCATTGTCACCTACCAAACTGGCAGATTCTTCAGAAGATTATTTGGTAATAGACATAAGGCTGAAACATGACTACGGGAAATGGCACATAAAGGGCAGCATCAATGTGGATATATACGACGACATCCTGAATAATGAGTTTCATTCTGCAGCCCAGAAGCTATTGGGGATTAAGACGGACAGGAAAATAGTAGTGGTATGCAATGCCGGCATCACTGCAAAAATTGCGAGCCAGATGCTGCAAAGCCAGGGAAAAGATTCGTCTTATCTTGAAGGAGGTATGATGGGATGGAACAGGCTGCATAAAGCCTATAACATAACCGATGATGGTGATTTGCTGGTAACCCAGATTGCAAGGATTGGAAAAGGATGCCTTTCCTATATTATTGCATCAAAATCAGGGAAGGAGTGCCTTGTCGTTGACCCCTCTCATTATGTTGAAGAATATATCGATATTGCAAAAGGGCTTGGATTCAGGATAAAAGGGGTGATTGAGTCCCACATCCACGCCGACCATATTTCCGGCGGAAAGCAGCTTGCAAGCATTGTGAACTGCGAGCTTTATACGCCGAATGAGAGTAAGTCATTTACAAAAATAAAAGACAGCTATGAAATAAGTATCGGGAATATAAAAATAAAAATCATTGGAACTCCGGGTCACACAAATGAAAGTGTTTGCCTCATTGTTAATAATAAGGTGATTCTTACTGGTGATACTTTGTTTTTAGACGGCGTTGGCAGGCCTGATTTAAGCTCAAAAGATGAAGTGAAGAGCAATGCTGAAATGCTTTACAGCAGTTTGGATAAAATCAAGGCGCTAAATGGCAATTTGATGATTCTGCCTGCTCATTTTCATGAACCTGGTTCTTTTCCGGTATCAAGAAAATTAGCTGAGATGATTTCTTCCGATTTGTTCAAAAAATCAAAAGATGAATTCATTGGTTGCATTACTTCCGATTTGCAGGATGCACCTCCAAACTACATCGAGATAAGGAACATAAATAAAAATTTCTCCAGTATCACAAAAATGCAGGCAGAGCGGCTTGAATTCGGGCCGAATAGGTGCGTGACGAAATAATCTTATATATTTTTCTTAATATTTATAAACACATCCCATAAACTTTACCCCATGGAACTCCCTCAGAAATACGATTCAAAGGTCTCAGAGCCGAAATGGCAGAAATTCTGGGAAGAGGAAGGCATTTACAAGTTCGACCCGAAAAGCAAGGCGGAAATCTACTCGATAGACACCCCCCCTCCGACAGTTTCCGGAAGCATGCATCTTGGCCATTCATTCTCATACTCGCAGCAGGACTTCATTGCAAGGTTCCAGCGGATGCTCGGCAAGAACGTGTTCTATCCCTTCGGCACAGATGACAACGGCCTTGCGACTGAAAGGCTGATTGAGAAAATGAAGAACGTCAAGGGCCAGTTCATGAAAAGGAAGGAATTCGTGAAGCTCTGCCTTGACACATTAAAAGATATTAGGCCAGATTTTGTGCAGGACTGGAAGAGCATAGGATTGTCCGCAGATTTCAATATTTTCTACACGACCATAAACGAGCACTGCCAGAGGATATCCCAGAAATCATTTCTTGACCTGTACAAGGCAGGCAGGATTTACAGGAAAAGGAGCCCTTTCATGTGGTGCCCCGAATGCCAGACCGCCATAGCGCAGGTCGAGCTGAAGGACAAGGAAAAGGACTCGCAGCTCGTCTATATGAAATTCGACACTTCCATCGGCGAGCAGGTTGTGATAGCAACCACAAGGCCCGAGCTTCTGCCGGCATGCGTTGCCATCCATGTCCATCCCGACGACAAAAGGCACAGGAAATTCATAGGCGCCATGGCAAAGATACCTTTCTCTGACAGGCAGGTGAAAATCATGGCCAACAAGGATGTCGCAATGGACTTCGGCTCCGGAGTTGTGTACCACTGCACTTTCGGCGACATGGATGATGTCAAGTGGATAGAAGAATTCAGCATAGAGCCGATAGAGATAATGAACAAGAACGGCACTCTGAACGAGAAAGCCGGGCGCTTTAAGGACCTCCATGTGAAGAAGGCAAGGGCTGCAGTCATAAATGCCCTCGAAGAGGAAGGCAGGATTGAGAAAAAAGACCCGATAAGGCATGTTGCCAACGTGCACGAAAGATGTGAGACCGAGATAGAGATACTCATGACAGACCAGTGGTTCATCAGGTATCTTGACTTAAAGGAGGAATTTATCGCATTAGGCAAAAAGATGAAATGGCATCCCGAGCATATGCGCGTAAGGTATGAAAACTGGATCAATGGCTTGAAATGGGACTGGTGCATTTCAAGGCAGAGGCACTTCGGCATCCCAATACCCGTGTGGTACTGCAATGGCTGCAGCCAGGCTGTTCCGGCTGAGGAAAAGGAGCTTCCTGTCGACCCTATCGAAGATAAGCCACATAAGGTATGCAAATGCGGCTCCAAGGATTTTGTCGGGGAGAAGGACGTGCTTGACACATGGGCAACATCGTCATTGACGCCTCAGATCGCAATAAGCCTGTTCAAGGACAAAACGCTCCAGAAAAAGCTCTTCCCAATGTCGTTGAGGCCTCAGGCGCATGACATAATAACATTCTGGCTGTTCAATACGACAGTAAAAAGCTATTTTCATGAAAAAAGCGTGCCATGGCATAGCATAATGATTTCCGGCTGGGCGCTGGATCCTCACGGAAAGAAGATGAGCAAGAGCAAGGGCAATGTAATTCATCCGCAGGAGATGATAAAGAAATACTCTGCTGACTGCCTTCGTTTCTGGGCTGCAGGCTCAAGATTAGGCGATGATCTGCCATTCATGGAAAAAGACCTGGTTACAGGGCAGAAATTCGTGACAAAGCTCTGGAACGCCTCAAGATTCGCGCTAATGCACCTGGAGGGCTACAGGTTTTCAAAGCCCAAAGAACTGCATGTTATTGACAGGTGGATTCTGTCAAGATTAAGCAGGCTCGTGAAAGGCTCCACTGAGAGCTTCATGGATTACGAGTACTCAAGGACAAAGCTGGAGACAGAAGTGTTTTTCTGGCACACCTTCTGCGACAATTACCTTGAGATCGTGAAAGACAGGATCTACAACAAGGAGAAATGGGACAATGCCGAGAGGGAGTCTGCCCAATACACTTTGTACACATTGCTGTTGCACATCCTGAAGCTTATGGCGCCGATAATGCCTTATGTCACAGAAGAGATTTACCAGCATTATTTCAGGCAGCATGAAAAGCCGAAAAGCATACATTTATCCGGGTGGCCTAGGCTCGATATGATTGATGGGCATGCCGAGAAAATTGGGGATTTTGCCGTTGCTGTCGTCGAGCACGCGAGAAAGGCCAAGTCGCAGAAAAGCCTGTCGCTCAAGGCCCCTTTGAAGTCAATAACCGCAAAAGGAAAGATATCAAAAGAAGATTTCAAGGGCATTTTCAGGGACCTGGAGGCCGCAGTCACCTGCAGCAATATAATCTACGAGAAGCTGGATGAGAAGCATGAGAAGGAATACGAAATTCTGATTGATTTATGAATTTCTGATGATTGATATTATTCTGCATGAGTGGATGAACCGTGACATTCTTAAATGATCATCTTTACTATAACCCATACCACTGCCACAAACACGAGCACGGAAATTATGAATTTTATGACTTCCTTGAATGTTGCGTTGACTATCTTGATGACAATAATGCCTATGACCGATGCTGCCAGGATTATCAGGAGAAAGTCCATTATGGGATTTGATATAAGCATGATAAAACATATGACCCATAACTATAAAAAGATTATGCTATGTTGTTATTGTTTAGCTTTCTGAAGTTGCTTTAATTCAATTCGTCGCTTCGCGACATAATCTACACTCGGCGAAAATTTGACTGCCACTAAATGTCAAAAATCAGGGGATTTTTGAACATCCTCGAAAACTATAAGTTTTCGGGAAACCGGAAATCCAACGGATTTCCCAGTCGCACTAGAACACACCGGAGTGGGTACCAAACTTGGTTCGAGTAATGCCGAAGGCGGATTAAATAATATGCTATAAAACGCTTCAGAAAGCTAAAGTATTGCGTTATGGCCTGACTATCTTCTCCTTTGCCTTCTTCTCGTCTGCGCTGAATCCGAATTTCCTGAAAAGGGTGCATATGTTCCTTATGTCCCTCTCAAGGAATTCCGCCGCCCTTGAATCCTCGGTCGATGTTGCCTGCGAGAAATCGATGAAAACAGGCATTTCATCGCAGTTCAGTATGTTAAAGCCTGACAGGTCTGCATGGACAAGCCCGGCCTTGTGCAGTTTCCTCATATTGCCGATTATCTTTTTGAAGAAATCCCTGATATCCTTGGGCTTCCTGTCCTTGAGCATCGGCGCCAGGGCATTTGTGCTTCCTATCATCTCCAGGACAATGATATTATGCAGGAACGCTATCGGGGTGGGCACTGAGACGCCGGCCTCCCTCGCCTTGAGCAGGTTGCGGTATTCCCTCTGCACCCACATGAAGATTATGTTTCTCCTGCCTTTTTTTATGCGGGTGTACCTTACATCACTTTTGATGTAGTCATACATCCTGTTGAAATCGCATGCCTCAAGCCTGTAGATTTTCACCATCACCTTTCTGCCGTCTTCAGTCAGCGCCGAGAATACATTGCTTTCCTTGCCTATAAAGATTGGGCTTTCCAACCCCCTGAAATGCCCCCGGGAGATCAGCTTGAACAGGTTCCTGTTGGTGAATTCATCAAAGACATTGTGCATTGTCTTGAATTTTTCCCTGTTCCTTGAAGAATGCCTTGGCATAAACAGAAATCAGGGCTGAGACTTTATAAAATTAACCGCAGTTGGGGCTCTGGGATACCTTGCTTTTAATATACCATACCCAAATTGGCTGTTTAAGCCTATGTGCCTTGAATATCTTCCCCAGTTGGCCATTCTTAATATCATTCCCGTGGAGTCCAGATTTTCAAGCTGGTCATTAAGCAGGGACATGTAATTATGCCCTGCATGCACAAATACTCCCCTTCTAGACGGTATTTGCAGAGACATCATTTGTGTCAGGAATCTATGATATCTAAAATAACCTATATAGAAAGAAATAAAATCGACAATGTTCATTGTCCCCTGTTCTGTTAAATTTCTTAAGGTTTCATTTATTGAAGCAGGAACCCGGTCATATGCCCTTATGAAATCATACCATTCAGAAATTGGCATTGTGCCTATGCGGGATCTCCCATTTTCTTTGCCGGATTCAGCTATGAATGCGAGCAAGCTTTTTCCGTCCGGATATTCCCTTTCCAGCAATGCTCTCTCAACCTGCTCCCTATTCCAATGCAAATGTTCTGCATCAGGGAATCCCTGCGGGCGTGTCAGACCCTCAAATACAATTTCATCTAAAGTTCTAAGGGCCATTACAAGCTGTTGCCCCTCTGTTTTGCTGCCGGCTTGTAATGCCGCTGAATCTCCTTTTACTGCCATGAATCTGGTGATTTATCCCGATATTTTTAATTTTTATCATTAATCACCACTTTATAATAAAAACAGGGGAAAAATTTAAATACTAA
>JACOZO010000082.1 GCA_016181325.1 Candidatus Woesearchaeota archaeon
CCTTAATCTTTCACTTAAAACTTCCCTTATTATATCAAATGCCTTGATGATTTTTGGATTTGTAAGCCTGTAATAGATGTTCTTGCCTTTTCTGTTTGATGCGACAATGCCTTTAGACTTCATTATGGATAAATGCTGGGAAATATTGGCCTGACTCAGTTTTGTTTTTCCTATAAGCCCTGTTACTGACATTTCTTTATCTCTCAGAAGATTCAATATTTCCAATCTGGTAGGATTTGAGAATACCTTGCACAATTCGGCATGGGTTTTGTATAATTCTTTCATAATATGATATTAGAATATGCTAATGTTTAAATACTTTTTGCATGATATTAAAACAAAACCTTCAGTATCAGAAAAGCGTCAAGCAAAATAATAACAACAAAAATCATATTTTCCAGAAGGCTCCCAGTCTCTATAAACCCGCTTAATCTTAGGTTGAGAAAAGGGTTCAGGAAATTCACTCCTTTTTTTGTGAAGCCGTCAATCAGGACATGGGAGAAATAGCCGACAAATAAGGCAGTTCCATATATTTTGCTTAGGTATAGGTAAACAATGCCGGGGACCAATATAATAAGCCAAATGCTGTGGAAAATCCCCCTATGCCCCATGAAAATCTCTATCAGCCTAGACATCGGCCATATTTTGCTGCCGAGCTTGCTTGAGGCAGTGTCTATGTCAGGCAGCGCGCTGCCGAGCAGAATAAATGCAATAAAAAGGATTTTATCTTTTTCATTAGAATATTCCAGAAATAACAATCCCATCAATAAGCCGAATGCCAAATGGGTTTTGAATCTCATATAATCCCAATATCGGCTTTGCTATTAAATTTTTGCATCGGACTGGCGTTATACCTAAGTTTATTCAGCCTAAAAATTTAAATATACTAAACCCATTTTTAAATGAAATGCCGAGAAAAAAGCCTGATTCATTAGGCAATGATTTTACAATAGTAAGCTTCACTCGCCCATGTAAAGATAATGGCTATTTTGAGTATAATGGACTCCATACTCACAAGAAATACAAGCGTAAAGCTGCTGTGCCAGAAGGTTGGGAAAAGAGATGGTAACTATATAAAAATAGATAAAACAAATTTGCTAAACTGTAAAATGGACATAAACAATTCATTAGTTGTTTTCCAGGGAAAGAGAATCAGAAGAGTCTGGCATAACAACCAGTGGTATTTTGTAGTTTTAGATATAGTCCAAGTTCTTACCGATTCTTCAAACCCATCAGATTACCTAAAGAAGATAAGAAAAAGGGATGAAGCCATAAATGAAGGGTGGGGACAATTTGTCACCCCCCTTAGAGTTGAGACTTCCGGGGGAGCCCAAAACCTTAATTGTGTGAATACAGAAAACGCTTTCAGGCTTATCCAGTCGATTCCTTCAAAGAAAGCAGACCCATTTAAGAGATGGCTTGCCAAAGTGGGCTATGAGAGGGTGCAGGAAATAGAAAATCCTGAGATTTCAATGCAGAGGATGAAGGGGATATACAAATCAAAGGGCTATTCTGAAGAATGGATTGAAAAAAGAACAAGAGGAATTGCCGTAAGGGATGAGCTTATAAAAGAATGGGACCGAAGAGGAGCAAAAACACAAAGAGAATATGCAATTTTAACCTCTGAGATAAGCAAAGCAACATTTGGTTTAACACCAAGCCAATATAAAAAATTCAAAGGGCTGAAAACCCAGAACTTAAGAGACCACATGGATGATATTGAATTGATTTTGACAATGCTTGGAGAGGCAACTACAACAAGATTTACAAGAGATAGGGACTCTCAAAAATTTCCTGAAATAAAAAACCCAATCACAGCAAGCTGTGGGGTTTTTTAATGTTTGTTGGAAAACTTATACTCTTCACTGCAAGCAGTGGGGATTTATACCCTACAAACAATTAAAGAAGGATGCGAAAGATGGAGGAAATGTGGCTGGCTCAACAAGAAAAGATATAGAAACCAGATTAAGAAAAAGTGTAGTCTCAAGAGATAACTATCTTCAAATTCCTGAGAAAAAGAAAAGAATTGAAAAGAAAGACGATAGTTATATAGAAGATAAATCGCAGAATTAACATCACATTCAATTTTCCACAGCACCCATTATTCAGTAACAAAGATTCCCTGCATCTGCCAAAAACATTATAAATTTAAGAAATGATCTTGTGCTATGCCTAAATACGTCTATTCTTTTGAGGAAGGGAACAAGGACATGAAGCACATACTGGGGGGGAAGGGCGCCAACCTTTCAGAGATGACTTTGCTGGGCATCCCTCGGGATTCACCATCACAACTGAAGTGTGCGACCTGTATTACAAGAGCAACAGGCAGTATCCCAAGGAAGTGCATGAGCAGGTTGAGCAGAAATTAAGGGATCTTGAGGTAAAATCCGGGAAAAGGCTCGGGAGCAAGGAAAATCCTTTGCTTGTTTCGGTAAGAAGCGGAGCGGCAGCATCGATGCCGGGAATGATGGACACGATTCTCAATCTCGGGCTGAATGATGACACGCTGAAAGGGCTTGTGAAGCAGACAAATAATGAGAGATTTGCCCTGGACTGCTACAGGAGATTCATCCAGATGTTCGGCAATGTGGTGCTGAAGATAAGCCATGACAAATTCGAGAATATAATTGAGCAGAGCAAAAGGCTGAAGGGAATGAAGCTTGATACTGAATTAAATGTTGATGATTTGAAGAAAATAACAGACAGGTACAAGATTCTCGTAAAAAGCGAGACCGGAAGATATTTTCCCGAGGATCCGAAGACGCAGCTCAGGATGGCGATAGACGCCGTCTTTGACTCGTGGAACAATGACAGGGCGGCTGCATACAGGAGGATACACGACATAAAAGGGCTTGCCGGGACGGCTGTGAATGTACAAGAGATGGTTTTCGGCAACATAGGAGAGGATTCAGGGACAGGTGTCGCATTCACAAGGAATCCCGCTACAGGTGACAAAAAAATCTTTGGGGAATTCCTCATTAATGCGCAGGGCGAGGATGTCGTGGCAGGCATAAGGACGCCTGAGCCTATCGAGAAGATGGAGGCAGTGATGCCAAAGGCGTATGAGCAGATTCTAGGCATCAAAGACAGGCTCGAAAGGCATTACAAAGATATGCAGGACATCGAATTCACAATAGAAAAGGGCAGGCTTTTCATACTCCAGACAAGAAACGGGAAGAGGACGGCAAATGCAGCAGTCAAGGCTGCCGTGGACATGGCAAAAGAAGGACTGATTACAGAAGAGGAGGCCATTTTAAGGATAGAGCCAAGCCAGGTTGACATGCTGCTCCACAAGAGTGTCGACCCAAACGCAAAAAGTACCGTCATCGCAAGAGGCCTTGCGGCATCGCCGGGCGCTGCCTCGGGAGAGGCTTATTTCTCGGCGGCAAAGGCAAAGGGCATGGCAGAGGAAGGCAGGAGCGTCATTCTGGTCAGGAACGAGACAAGCCCCGAGGACATTGAGGGCATGCATTCCGCCCAGGGGATACTGACTGCGAGAGGCGGCGTGACCTCTCATGCAGCAGTCGTGAGCAGGGGAATGGGAAAGCCGTGCATAGTCGGCGCAGAGAGCCTTGCCATAGACGAGAATTCAGGAAGCTTTTCAGCCGACGGCATGACTGTGAGGGAAGGGGAAATGATAACGATTGACGGGACTTCCGGGGCAGTGATGCTCGGGGAAATCCCGCTCACAGAGCCGGAATTCGGGGAAGAATTTGGGACATTGATGAAATGGGCTGATTCCGTCAGGATGCTTAAAGTCAGGGCAAATGCAGACACGCCCGAGGATGCAGGAAGAGCAAGGGAGCTCGGCGCAGAAGGCATAGGGCTCTGCAGGACAGAGCACATGTTCTTTGAGCAGGGAAGGATAAGGGCGATGCGCGAGATGATGCTGGCAGACACAACAAGAGGGAGGAAAAAGGCCCTTGAAAAGCTGCTCCCTATGCAGAAAAGCGACTTTAAGGGCATTTTCAGGGCGATGAACGGCTTTCCTGTCAATATAAGGCTCCTAGACCCGCCATTGCATGAGTTCCTGCCGAAAGAAAAAGAAGAGATATCAAAGCTTGCTTATGACATGGAAGTGAGCGAGGAAAAAATCAATGAACTGCTGGAGACAACAAGAGAATTCAACCCCATGCTGGGCTTCAGGGGCTGCAGGCTGGGAGTGGTGTACCCGGAAATATTCGAGATGCAGGTCATGGCAATAATAGAGGCTGCATGCGAATGCGCCGATGAAGGCGTTACAGCGATACCTGAGATAATGATTCCGCTGACCGGCACTGCCAAAGAATTTGAATTGCTGCACGGCAACATCAACAAGGCTGCTGAAGAAGCAATGGGATTGTACAGCAAGAAAATAAATTATTCCATCGGGACGATGATAGAAGTGCCGAGAGCCTGCCTTGTGGCCGACAAGCTGGCTGAAAATGCAAAATTCCTTTCCTTCGGCACGAATGACCTTACGCAGATGACATTCGGCTATTCAAGGGACGATTCCGGGAGATTCCTGAAGGCCTATGTTGAAAAAGGAGTGCTCGAGAAAGATCCTTTTGTCGCAATCGACACGGAAGGCGTAGGCTACCTCATGAAGCTTGCAGTGGTCAAGGCAAGAAATACCAACATGCATATCAAGATAGGGGTGTGCGGCGAGCACGGCGGCGACCCGGATTCAGTGGAGTTCTGCCACAAGATAGGGCTGGATTATGTCAGCTGCAGCCCGTACAGGGTGCCTATCGCAAGGCTGGCTGCTGCGCAGGCTGTGCTGAAGGAGCAGAAGATAAGGGAGAGCAGCACAGCCTAAAATTTATATAGTCATTGATGTTAAGTGCCCTTATAAGACAATGTCAGAGAAAAAAGAAGCATGGATGAGGATCGTTGTAGGGATTGTGTCAGGCATCATATTCTCAATATGGAAGACGCTTGTCATGGTTTTGAGCGTCATGAATTTTATCTATGCAATATTTGCCAACAAAAGAAGCAAGACAATGGCTGAATTCTGCAACCTGTGGGCGACGCAGGCCTACAATTTCATCAGGTACATGACGTTTGCGACAAACACAAGGCCGTTTCCTTTTTCTGAGCTGGCCAAAGTGATGCATGCTGTTGAGATGAAGTCAAGGAAGTGAACGCTCAAGAGAAACGGGCCTTTGCAGGATATACCTTACTTCTCCTTCAAGCGTGATTGGCATTATATGCTCCATGTAAAATCTGCCTACAGCTTCAGGCCCTAACCTGCGCCTTAATTCATGGTCTGAGTATGATTGGATATCATGGGCTTTTCGGGTTACCCGTAACACAGTTTCATCTTCAATTCTCCGGACTCTCAATCTACTTTTTATTCCCTCAATATCTCCTGAGCTCACAAGCTCAATGTAAGCCTCAGGACCTTCCAGAAACTTATGTTCTGCAATGTGCAATGCCCCGTAGTGCACTCTCCGGGATATTGACCTTAGTGCCGTGACATCACGCTCTAATGCGTCATGCCAATATTGCCCGTCATCTCCTTCCATGCAGACGGCCCTTATAAATTCAAGGTACGCGCCCAATATTTCGCTGTTTAAATTGACGGCATTTAGGTCTGTCAAGAATAACCCATCAGAGGCTAACTTATGACTCCGCCCAGCACGAGGAAGATTTGGGCTGAAAGGGCGCACTTCCGGCGCATCAAACATCCCGTTACTGCTACCAATAAGCAATTCCTGTTGCTGCAGCGCTCTTTCAAGACGGCTTGTGGTATTATGCATATAAAATCCGCTTCCGTTTACCTCATAAATCCCGTGATTCAGCCTGTACTGCGCCCGCTCAATCAGACTGAAGATTATGGTCTCTTCCATTGCCTGCAGCCTGCCCCTTATATCTTCGATTTGAGCGCCTGTCATAGTGCCAGTAACGGCGCAGGCTATAAAAAGATTATTGATTGGGTTGCCTAAACAAACGCCCTAATTACCCACATAAAGAACTTGTACCCGTCAAATCCCGGTATCGGCAGCATGTTGAATATGAACAGGAACATGTTTATCCTTTTGGTCAGCGTCCAGAAAATAAGGTGCTTTTTCCTGTATTTTTTTGCCCTTATCACATAGAAAGCTGCCAGCCAAAATCCAAGATTGAGCAATGGCCCTGCAATGGCAGACATGGCAAACTGCAATGGGGTTCCGGAGCCGCTTATCGAGACAAAGCCCGGGACTATCAGGAAAAATCCGAATCCCGTGAGCTTGGCGATGATGGAAAATGCTGCCAATGTCAATGTTAAGCTGTCCCTGTAAAATGCATAGAATATCGCGTCAAGGCCAAAGCCCATTGCCACAAACTTATGCGCCAGCTCATGAGCGAGGACTGCAGGGGCTGTTGCCAGTATTGCCATCTTGAACCCGCTCCAGTCATACCTTGAGCTGTAATGCTTCAGAGGGTCATAATTCTCTTTCGGCCTTGGGAATATATCAGAAAAAAGGTAGCCAAGATATGCTGACATCATGACAAGGTCCAGTATCTCGCTAAAATTGAATACCATGGTAGGAATCAGAATGATGCCATTGATTTAAATTTATTTATTTTAGAATTTATCGCCATAATGAATATATAGCAGATGACCATTTATTGCTTAAAAATTTACGTCATCTACTATAAATCACCTTATGAGGTGCTTCACCAGGACCCTTGTGCTTTTAGAATCGTCATAGTTGAAGTCAAGGAGTATCTTGGCAACGCTCTCAAAATCAGTAAGGCGCTGAGCCTGATCCATCTCAATGGTGCATGTGACCGTCCTTTGGCCACCTATAAGCCTTATGAATCCCCTGGAGCCGCCGGATTCAAGGTTGCATGTGAATCCTCTTGGAGTTATTCCCTGAATATCAACAGTTACCAAGACTTTATCAAGGCTTGTCCTTCTCCTGGCTGAGCTTTCAGGATCATCGCCCCTTGGGCATACACCCGGAGGATAATCGGCAGCATCTGTATAACTGCGCGTTCCAGCTTCATTAAGATTATAAGAACTGCCACCCTCGGCGTAAACTGTCCCGCTGCCGCTGTGGTCTATGTCAAAGCTGAAAATTATGGTATTGCTGCCTACAACTGCCTGCCTGAAATTGCTGACCTGCACAGGGCTGCAGTATGCATAATTTTGAAACTGCCTGGGTCTGGTACTTGTAGCATACTTCTGCCTTGAAAGTGAATTCAGTGTTGCCGGGGAACGGCACTGCATTGAAATATGCGCCGGCAGCCTGGGGAAATGTTATGAATGCTATTCCTCCGTCAATAACCTCTCCTTCGGGCGTTCTTTTTCTGGGCTCAATCTTGCTATAAGGATTATCTAGGTATACTCCCCTGCCGTCAGTGCCTGCAATTTCGGTAGATGTCCACGCCACATTAGCGCCGATTGCTGCCGCGGCCTGACTAAAATCTGATGGATGAAATCCTGACAGCCGGGCCCTCAGATAAGTGGCTGGGACTTCATACTCGCCTTTATTTTCCAATTTCAGTATTGATTTGAATATGAATGTGCCCTGGTCCGTGACTTCAGGGGGCGGCGCGTCGCGCTCAAATTCAATGGCAATGCCCTGCGATCCGCCAATAAATGATGTAGTAGGGGCTCCTGTGGGCTGGCTCAGGTCGTTTGAGCAGGCAGATACCAGGACAGCAAGTAAAATTCCCATTATCAAGAATATATTTAAGCCCTTCATTTTGAATTATAACGACCTGTAAAGAGGTATATATAAAAGTTTTGAATTTTACGGCTTCATCCAAAAATTCGCTTCGCTCAGGTTAGCAGCTTCTCGTCCCAAGCTTTTTCTCGGTTCGCCTGCGGCTCGCCTCCAAAAAGTTTGGTCATGCCCGAACAAAGTTCGGCACCAACTCCGTTGGAAAAGGAGGAATTTTGCCTTTAAGCAAAATTCATTTGATTTCTTTTGGGGCGACCCCCTGACCTCTTTTTATGTGATTTGCAATAAGGCTCGACCTGCTTGAAAACCCACAGACTACCTTGACTCGGTTTTCGGCACCAACTGCGTTGGTTAGGCTGCTAACCTACTTTTTACACAAAGC
>JACOZO010000108.1 GCA_016181325.1 Candidatus Woesearchaeota archaeon
ATCTGCAATCTCATAAACATCATAATCTGGTGTGATGTCGCATTTCGGCTTATAACAGCATACACATCCTTTTTTTGGTATTATCTTTATGCCTCGATTGTAAAGTTCAATCTCCCACGGGGATGTCGGGCAAAAAAATACAACTATTTTCTTCTTTAACGCCACCCCTACGTTTAAAGCAAGGCTGTCGCTTGTCACAAGAACGCTGCACAAATTTATCAATGATGCGAATTCCATCAGAGAATTATCGCAGCCTGCATCCGTAATATCAGACTTCGCCAGCTCCTTTATCTTTTGATTCCTTTCTTTTTCTTCGGGGCCGCCGAAAAGCAGTATCCTGGCGTTTTTTACATCTCTATTAAGATTGTCAATCAGTTTTGCCGTCTTTTCTATGCTGAGCTTCTTGTCCTGCCATCTTCCTCCTGCTCCGGTGTTGATGCCGATAACTAAATCACCGTCTTTTAGATTATTTTTAATTGAAAATTTCTTTCCAAATTCCAGCTCAACGCTGCTTAATTCCAGAACAGGCTCCTGTTTTTTATAATTTAACCCTAAAATGCCGTACATTATTTCCTGGTAGGTTTTCCTGTTTTCTGCCTTTAACTGGTCTGCCTTTTCCTTGCCGTGCCTGGAGATAAGGCCCGTGTCAAACCACTGGCTTGAATCACCTGTATAAACCTTTGAGCCATCTTTCAAGTAAGAGCCGATTATTTTGCCTGAATTAACGGAAGATGCCAGTGTGCAGGCTTCAGTGTCATCATCGAGGCTGATTACCATATCATATTTTATTTTGCAAATGCCATCAAAGTCATCTTCAATCAGGAAAATCTTTTTTATTTCTTTGATATTTTTTAAAATGCCATAGCACTGCTTCTTTGTCGCCCAGTATATCTCCGGATTGCTGTATTTTTCCCTTAAGCCTGGAAGGATGGAGGTTGTCCTGATGACATCCCATATTGCGCCTAATTTGATTATGAGTATTTTCATAGGATGACAGAACAGATAGGGTGTTTTAAATGTTTTCTTGCTGAGTTGGGCAATCTTTAAATACACTCCAAAATAACCAGAGTTATGAAACTAAGCAGGAATTACATCCATGCTTTCATCTTTATGCTTGTATACCTCTTTGCAATCTACTTCTGGAGCCAGCCATATCAGGATAGGAGAATCCCTTACGGCGAGTATGATGCCATGTCACATTTTGAAGTGGCTGACTACATGTCTTACAATGACAAGTCCATTGTCGGTCTGCCGCCTTACATTGACATAAGGTACGGAACCGACAACAAATTCAGGCCGCATACATTATGGTATCCGCCGCCTTTCCACACAACGCTTGGCATAATTCCATAATTCAGGTATTTGGAGGGGAGAGGATGCTGCCGGTCTATCTTCTGAACACAATAATGGCTACATTCATCATTATAACAGTTTATTTTGTATTGTATTCATTGTATGGTTTCCTGCCGGCAATATTATCCTCTATTTTGCTGATCTTCTCGCCAAGGGATTTCATGCCTTATCTTTGGGGGCAGTGGCCTGAGAGGTTTGCGTACGCCTTCATTCCAATAATACTTTACTGCTTCTATAAGTATTATCTGTCCTATAATGAAACCGAGAAAAAAGGGCTGTACTTTTACCTTACTGCCATATTCCTTGGCATTCAGCTCCTGATACACCCCCTTGTTTTCTTTCATTCTGTTGTGTCATTGGCAGTCCTTTATGCCCTTCTTTTCCTTAAATTCAGGAAATTTGCATTCAATTTAAAGCATATAATTGCAGGGTTTCTGATATTTGCAGTATTATTTCTGGCATTCCCAATACAGACATTCAACATATTCTCTACTTTGGGCATAGATCCAGGAGAAAAGCAAAAAAGTGATTTTGAGTTGGGAAGGTTATTCCAATGGTCACTGAACCCAAAAGACTATGCAGGAAGCGTGCCCCCTTCATATTTCTCATTCAGCGAGATGCACGGCTTGTGGACGCTGCCATTTCTGCTGGCTGGAATTGCCATATTGGTGATAAGGCGGCAGGAACGGGACTTGTTTATGCTTGCCTGGCTTATCAGCCTGTATCTGATTTTGCACAGGGATTTTATTGGAAAGGCCACATTCCTGCACAGGTCGCTGTCAGCAACAGCACACATTTTCGCACCGCTCACTGCAATAGGCGCGGTTTACATAGTCACATTATTCAGGATTCCGGATAATACAAAAAAATATGTTAAATATGCTTTGGCTGGTGTATTTATCTACTTTATTTTTTCTGTCAACTTTGCGTATGCAGCCAAATTGCTGAATAAGGACACTTACAACGATTTTTTCAGCACATTGAACGAGCCGGAATACAAGGCTGCGCAGTGGGTGCTTGAGAATGTGCCTCCAGCTTATAATGTCTCAATATTGGGAATTCCTCATGCTGATAAATTTGTGTCGGTAACATCCAAAAAAATCAGGTGGATGGGTGCCGCATCCCAGCGCGTGAACCGGTTTTATTACCTTCTTGACGATGACCAGAAAGATGGCTATGCAAGAAACAATTACGTGATGCTTGACTACACTATGGTTGGGCCGATAAATGATGTTGAGCTGTATAATGACATGCAGCAGTTTGAAAAAGAGAAGCTGGCAAACCGCACATTAGTTTATGATAATGACAATATAAAGGTGTATAAGCCATGAGCATGACCCCGGAAAAAAAGGAATTTGCAATATTCGCATTGGTATCCATGCTTGCTGTGCTGATATCCGGATTTATGCTGTTTGGGGCAGCCGGCGCGAGAATAGCCTTGGGTGTTTTTTTCCTGTCATTGCCATTCTATCTTATACTTGACAATTTTGAATTAAGCCCTGGCGAGAAATCTGTATTTTCGCTTCTGATGGGACTAACATTATTTTCATCAATGGTTTATTTATCTGGATTGGTAATCTCATTTAGGATTTCGATTCTATTGACGTTTATATTGTTGATTATCTTTAATGTTATAATAAAAAAACTAAAATTGTTCAATGTAAAATCTTAATGAGCATGGCTATTGCAGTTAAACTTTTGTTTTCTTCATTATTGAACTAACTAAACCAATAGCTATAATTATTGGCGGCAACATAAACCCGTGATATTTTATATTTATTTCAATCAATCCAAGATAATAGCTTGAAATCCCGACAACTGCCGCGGCAAGCGCAATCCCGACAACAAACCTCTCCCTGAAATCAAGACTCTCCTGCCAGTGAAGCATCAGGAAATAACCAGGAAGCCCGAAGAGCCAAAGCAAAGAAAAAACAATCCTGAGAACATTAATCATCGATTCATTATAAAATATTATTTTAAAAATTATTATTGAGACTAATGCAATTATTCCAAGATATGCAGATTCCTCCCTTATCTTGTCAAATACTTCTTTGCTCAATGCAATCCTCTCCGGGTTTGTTATTCTTTAAGACAATGGATATCTCATTCTCAAAAACCAGCTTAACAAAATCCTTTTTCAAAAGTTCGGATGCCAATAGCAGGTTATACTGCGCAAATGCCTGCTGCGATGCCTGCTTGTCAAATACTAAATAGTTATATTTGCAGATGTCAGTCCTGCCTGAAAATTCCTTCTCTCTTTCATCAAGCTTGAATGTGAATTTGGTAAGGCTTTTTCTTACAGCAGCCCCCCCTCCGCCGTCTCCCGGGCTTTCTGTGTCGTAGAATCTCCGTATTTCCCTTTTCTGGATTGCGTCAACGTAGTCCTGCGGTATTACCAGCTTGTGGGCTCTTTTGGAATTCCTGAGTACCGCATCCTGATTGTAGATATCGCCGTAAAAGAAGTAAATTGTGCTGTCTTTTTCAGTATTTCTGCTGAGCCAATCCAAGGCCTGCCAATGATAGCTGTCCATTACGCCTTGATTGGATATCCTGCTGTAAGACGGCAATAAAGGCAGGCTGGCAAATGACAACAAGACAAAAATTATTGTGGCAAATACAATTGAATGGGCTTGCGACCATTTAGGATATGCTATTTTTGCTATTTGGTATATCCCTAGGCCCAACAGGAAAGACAGGTATATCGGCCAGAAGTACCTTAACTGGAATGCCCTGTCGCCAAAGCCGACATAATTTGAATATCCAAATACAAGCATCATGGAGGAGATTATAAGCGGGGCAACATCCTTGCTTTTAAACAGAAGCAATCCGGAAATCAACCCTATCCCAAGAAATATGAGCAAAATCCCGAAGTCTGCAATGAACAATGACGGGGCGCCCCATTCCTTTATCACGCTGAATGTGTAAGGCTGCCTCTCCATCCAGACATATCTGAAAATCACAAGATAATACGATGAAATGATGACAACCAGGATTAAGCCTAATGCAAAATTTTTGATTATGCTAAGGTTCAGGGATTTCCTGAATAACAGATAAAATGAGAATATTATTAGCACGAATCCGGCAAAAAATGCCTCTGACGAATGGCTCATGAAGACTGCGCCTAGGAAAATGCCTAACAGGATAAAATTTCTGTTCAATTCATAATTCACCAAGGCCCAAAAGAATGCGACAAGGAAAAATTGCGCCAGAAGTGAAGGCCAATTGCCCCAAGTGAAGCCTGTGTACGCGCCATTGTAGAACAACAGGACTGTCAGCGGCATTGATAATATTGCGACATTAGTATTGAATTTCCTGATTATAAAATAGAATATCAATGAGGCAACGGCAGCGAAGAAGAATGGCAGGAAGTAAACCGTGTCATAGACTTCAAGGCCTGAAACATGGGAGATAATTGCAGCGAGATGGTAAATCACCGGAGGGTAATATCCTATAACATTACTGATGCCGAACACATTGTAGTAAGGCTCATTCCTGTAACTGCCGGCATCCTTGATCCCTTCCGCCCTTGTCTGGTGCTGGAATGCGTCTGAAGCGAAATAGGAATAGGGGAAATCATGGCTTAGCTTATGGCCCCATAGATTGCCTATGCCTAAAAATAACAGGAGGGAAAATACAGCCACTATATACACATTTTCAAGATTTATTTTGAGGCTCATCTTTTTTGTGCACTATCCTTATCCTATATCTGGCAATTATCCCGAAATAAATTAGTATCAATATCAGGATACCCGATGAAACAGCCACTCCGGTAATGAAGCTGCCCGGCCTGTATGTTATCTCCAAAAGCCCCGGCTCATTGAGATAAATGCCGGAAATCATGCCGTCTGCCCTGTAGATATTGACAGGCTTGCCATTCAAAGAGGCGTGCCAGCCCGGAAACACTGCAAACTGCTCGCTGAGCACCAAGAAGTTATTCTTATATTTCATGTCTTCTGGAAATATATCAAACACAATTCTCGTGCTTGAATATTCTTTGGGATCCTTGACCTTCAATTGGCCGGCCATGCTGCCAAATGCATCATTAAATTCCTCAAAGCTTGCCGAATTCTTTTTGTTGAACAAATCCGGAAGCACTGTGTTGCCTGAACTCTTATATTGTATTACTTTATCAGCATCTTCAGGATTCATGCTGGTCAGAATAAGCAAATTAAACCTCTCCAGCTCTTCCTGCGGGTATTTGCCAACCTCTTTTCCATGCACAATCAATGAATTCGAGGGATTGAATTTTGTGAGGAGCAGCGAATGAGCAACATTATTGGCATCTTCTTCCGAGCCTGCCACAAGAGCGCTGTTGTTGACGATGTAGTATCTTGGCAGGTACAGGCTATTCTGGTAAAGATAAGGCCCCCATGCCTCCCTGACGCCGCAATTAACTGAACAGGCTTCAAACTTGCCCGCGAATCTCAGGAATGTGTCGTTTATCTCATAATCGGAAATCACGTATTTGGCATTTAAGATGCCGTAAAGCTTGAACGGGAGGTATTGCTCGGCAAGTGACATATACCTTGCGTAATGGTCTGTCCAGATTCCGCCGCCTCCTTTTAATGTCTCAATCCCGAGCTGTGCATTGTAGTTATAGCCTTCCGCGCCGATAAGATCCTTCATGCCCAGATTGATGGTCCTGAATTCAGCCGTGTCATTTTTCAGGAAATCAAGCAGGGGAATTTCCTCCGGGCTTATGACTTTGGCAGAAGCCGGGCTGTCATTCACATAAGCGATTTCTACCGCTATCAGCGCAATCACAAGCAGAAACAATGCATGCTCAAGGGCTTTGACATGCCTTAT
>JACOZO010000109.1 GCA_016181325.1 Candidatus Woesearchaeota archaeon
AACTTGTTTCCGATATTGTCTTCTGCTTTAATAGCGATTGAGAAGTCGCTATCTGTAACATCACCGGGATTTAATGAAATATCCCACTCGCATCTTAATTTGCTTGTTCCTGTATTTACTGCTGTGCAGCTCCCGGGCAGTTCTTCTGTGAGGCTGGGATTCAATTCTGTGAAAATTCCTTTAACTGATGAAATCACGACATCATCGCTGTCAAAACTGACAACAAGCTTTGCCGGAATGGGACTTGTAGGATGCCTTGTAATGACCTCAATCCCGTCATTTGTCAATAACGTAAACTCATTGCCGTTGGTAACAAGAGGCGCCTCATTGTCATATAGAACGTCTACACTCTTTGTAGTTTCATGCCCCACCCTGTCTTTGACAACTGCCTTTATTGTGTATGTTCCGGGCTGCAAAGAATCTATTGTTTCTTGAGGAACTGCAAATGTTTCAGTTCTTGTGCATGTCTCTGGTGTTGCTGCAGTCCAAGTTACTGTCTCTCCTATTGGAGTTTCCACAGCATTACTTGTTGCTTGGTCTATACTAACAAGATAGAAACTGATCTCTTTCAGCCCCGAGCATTGACCAATGCATCCACTATTGCAGAGCCTATCATTTACATTGTAGGATATTGTTGAAGTCCTCTGGTTGAACACAAGGCCATTTGCGCTGTCGAATTGCGGCGCTGCCTCGTCCACCAAAATGCTGGCCTGCCTGCTGTCCCTTACAGATCTCCCTGCTCTCCTGTCATCCACGCTGTCGAAAAGCCTTGCGGTATATGGATTGCTGCTTTCAAGCAGAACCTTATCCCATTCAGATATTGGCTCAGTACCGCGTGGAATTGTCAAAATACAGTCCTTTCCTGTTCCGCTACCAAATGATACTGCTGTACAACCATCAAATCCGAACTGGTCGCTCCATCCATAAATCCCGATTTTATTGGCAAGCGCGTCATCATCCGCAGCAGCAACAGAATCTCCGATATTTACCACAAACACAATCCTGTCATCTTCTCTTGTGTATCCATTGATGTCGCTATTCTGGCCTTTTATGTAGAAATCCGTGATATCTCCGGCTGCCGCAGATGCATCAGGGGAATTAAGGGAGAGTGGAAATAAGATTATCAGGGCCATCATCAAAATTGCCTTTGATTTCAGGAAAATTTCTTTTTTCATCTTATCCTCGGAAGATAAACTGCCCTGTCATTCTCGGAATACTCCGCAATCTTGTCAAACTGCCTGAGGTCGTCAAGCTTCCTGGCTTCAATATCGCTGTCATCAATCCCAAGGTCGATCGCAGTGAATTCAATACCTTCTTTTTCATACAATTCAGAGTTTGTGAAAGTCACGCCTTCTAGCTCAAGCCCTCCTTCCGGGAAATTGGCGTTCACATCTTCAACTATGTAGTCATATTTTCCAAGGTCATCCTTATCAGCCCAGTCAGCGTATATGCAGTAGCTGTTCTTGTTTGTCTCCAATGCTATGAAGACCTCATTGCCTGAAAATGATGAAGGTGTTTTTGAAACTGCGCTGAATGTTGTTGCCTGAGGATATTCGCTTGTGGTGAACTGCAGTCCGTACCATTCCTGCCACTGCCTCTCCGCCGGTGGAGCTTCAGGATTCCGTGCGCATCTTATAGGGTAGGCATACGTATTAGGCTCGCCTGTTGTCGGATAGAAGAATAAATGCAAAGTCGTAAGCTGCTCTCCTGTAGGGAATTGCCCGAAGTTCTGATTGCCTGGCATATTAAGTTCACAAATTGTAGGCATGTTGGTTTCAACTGCGACATAGCCTTTCCGAGTCCCGAAACTAGAAACTGTCCTTGGCGTTATCACAAGGCTGCTTGAAGTGTCCGGGCTTACCGTAAACTCGATTGTTCCTGCATCCCTGAAAGCTTCTTCAGGTGCCTGCGCTTCATCGCTGTGTATTTCCTCAATGCATTTGATATTGTACTTGTATGCTCCCGGTCCCGGGACAGTTATTTTTTTGACATGCAGCCAGTCAATGGCAGGCGCCCCGAACCTTATCTCAGGAATTGTGATCTTCTCCCTGAACCCTTTGAACGGATTCAGTGAAGGCACGCTCTTCTCATCTTCAGGTATGACAACAATCTTATCTAGCAGCAGATTGATGTTAAGCCTGTATGTGCCGTGCGCAAGCCTCATTGACGGCGGCTCACCATATTGGCTTCCACTAAACTCTCCGAATGCGCTGAAAGGTGATTCTCCATACTCCTGTTCCCTGGTCAGGGTGATTATCGCACTTTCATCGCTGCCAAGCCTCAATATTCCATCCGTGGGCATCCATGTCTCCCTGTCAAGGAAGACTTTTTCAAAAAGTTTTTTAGACACAGTAAATCTCTTCTCAACAATCGGCTCCAGCTCAATCCTCAGCTCATTTCTTGTGTCAGTGTCCGCGTCAAAGCTGATTGTCCTGTCGATGAAATCCAGAGTTTTCTTTGCGGTTATGGCGCCTCCGGCAACTCCTGTCGGGAATTTTGTAACAAGGATGCCGTCGCTGCCTGTCAGCCCCATGCTGCAGCTCTCTCCTGCTGATGTGTAATAAATCTCGGCTTCGTCTATGGGCTTTTTGGGGTGCGATGAGTTCACAACAGTTATTGTTATGTCCCTGCTGTCCCACAGCTCGGGATTGCAGATTGTCGGGCCTTCAAAAGATGAAACTCCGGAACCGGCATCCTGCCCTTCCGCGTTGTCAGGTGGCGTTTCTCCGGGCGGTATTTCTGAAGCCGCGCTGCCATCCCCGTACAAGTTAGGCAGGTTGTCAAGTATATTGCTTTCCAGGAATATGCTGAATGTGTACCTTTCATCCCCGAAAACGATTGCCGACGGATCCCTTATCTCCACTTTGGCGTTGTACCTTATGTCATAAGGGAATTCATCGCGCTGCAATGGAACAAAGGAATTAATCGGGTCAGGCCCGCCTATGCTTTCTGAGCTGCAGACTGCCGTGTTGCCCCTGCACATCTCAAACCTGAATCCTCTCACTGGGTCAGGATCGTTTCTGAACTTGAATTCCACCTCATGGGCTTCGACTGGCGCGATTATGGGCAGGGTTTCAAGCCGGGCGCCCATGCCGGTTCTTAACCTGTCAACAAGCTCGGCGCCTATCTGATCTTCGCTTGCGTAATCAATGGAATTTCCCGAGTTCAATACCTGAAGGCGGGGTATGCCTGACTGCAGGATCTGAATCATCTTTTCCTTTACAGCCTCCCTTGAATAGATCAGGGGCCTGAACTCGAATCTCAGGTTGCTCATCTCTGGAATCCCCTCATAATCAGGAGACGAATAAACCGTAATCAGCGTCCTTGTGTATTTCTCAAGGAACCTGTGCTCTGCCTGGCCTTGTGCAATTGCCGACGCAATTTCATGAATCTTCTTCAGATTCAGCGGCACGCTTACAGAAAACTCCTCGATGTCAACTTTTGACTGCCCTTTTTCAATCCTGATTGGATACTTTGCGGAAATTCTTACATCCTCGCCGATAGCGGCAGCAGGCTCAAGCTCCCTCCCGATTTCAAAATTGAACCCCTGTTTCCTGAAATCAGCAAAGTCATTTATGCAGCTGTCAATCTCGCTGCTGACATACTTTTCAAGCTCGCCCTCGACAGAATACTGCTGCCCGGGCGTTTTTTTCAGCGGCGGTATCTGCAGGACAGCCGTCCCTCTTTCTTCATCCACATAAAACCATTTGGCTATCTTGTTGCCTGCTGTGATTTCATTGCCCGATGCAATTCCTCTAAGATCGTAATAACCTCCGCGCTCTCCTATCACTTTAAGCCCGTTGATTGAGGTGTAGTAAATGCAGGCTTCCACGTACTGCCTGATGGGCTCAAAATCAGCAGGGATATTCTGGATCTGCAGCACACCCCTGTCCAGGGTTATGTCGGTGGCTTCCTTGGCCGAATAGAGATACAGCGCGCTGCCGGCGACAATCAGCACTCCCAGTACCATGAATAGCGTCGACTGCGCCTTTCTGCCATAGTTCGCTGATTGGGAGTTCAGTTTCATTTTGTCTCCTTGTTAAGCTCTTTCTGTATTATCTCAAGATCATAAAGTTTCTGCTCCATCAGCTCCCGGGCAAGCATTGACTTCTTCTTGCCGAGCTTATTTGCGGTTTTTTCAAGAAGTATATCTATCTCATTAGATACAGTAATTCTTATTTGTACACTATTATTCATGAAATTAGCCTAAATAAAGCATAAATAATGGATATATTTAAGCTTTTCCTATTTAATTCTAAAATTTTATACAAAATTAAGCATAAATAAAGTATAAATAAAGGACTAATATAGGCAAATATATTATATATGGCCAACGGTTACAGCAGAGTACACTGCAATAAAATAAAAAAAATTCTTCCTCGATACCCTTCCAAAGCGCCTTTTGCCCCTTATTGCAGTGTACTCTACATCCAATGCTGCGACGCATCTTGGCGTCGCCTGAATCCCGAAGGAATGAATATTTTAGCTTAAGATAAAACAGCAAATTTGATGAAATATTCAATTCACGAAAGAGAGTGATTAGTTGAAGAATCAAATCCAACACAAATCCGGCTTCATCCAAAAATTCGCATTCGCTAAGGTTAGCAGCCTCAAAATGCTTTATGTTTAAGCATGAATGCTGCGTCCCCGTAAGGGACACCCCCCGCAGCGCATTTGCATATGATGGTAAAAGCATTTTGACTTCAAAGCTGCTAGCCCATTTTTTGGATGTAGCCCACAAATCCGTAACATTTATAAATTACCAATTAATCCCAATTTAAATGTATAATAATCCTTCTTTAGATAAAACGCTATAAACCAATGGCGGATTTTTGTCTATAGGGGGATGACTATGCCTGTTAGCGCTTATGCCCTGGTAGTGTAG
>JACOZO010000110.1 GCA_016181325.1 Candidatus Woesearchaeota archaeon
AGATGCGTTTTTTCCGCCCACAAGAGGAACGTCCTCAATTCCTAATTCATCAAACCAAAGAACAAATGCCTTATCCTTCTTCAAACTAACACCTCTTTTTGATTTCCTTTGGGTTTTGTATATAAATATGTTTTGATTTGGTCTCTATTAGTAGTAAATAATTCATAAAATCATGGAAAAGAATATAAAGATAAATCAAATAATTAGTTTATGGTAGTCAGTGTTGAGGACATCATAAGAACAGCCTCAAGAGAAGGTTATATGGCGGATTTTAATGGATTGATTCAACGGATGCCTGCACCTGCTCTTTATCACTCTGGCAATATTAGAATTGCTCAATTCATGTTGGAACGCGATAACATGTGGCATGATGCAGGAAATGCTGATAGCCTGCGCCAGTCCCCGGCATTTAGAGGCAGGCAGGCATTATATCTCGATAATGGGCATGAAGTTAGAAATCCAAATTTGAGTGCGTCCGACTACCTATTTACATTTAAAGAGTATATGAGAGTATGGGCTGCAAGGAAGCATGAAGGCTCTCCTGAGAAAGACTGGGCAAAAATGCAGCAGGAATTAGTTGACAGGTTTCTTAGTTATGTTTAGCTGCTTGTTCTGAAACCCTAAAGCTATGGAATAACAAGTACCGATTTTGATGGCATGCGGAAAGAAAAGTGTCTTAAGTTTAGCGTGGTCTAATAATAATTTACCTTTCTGGAGCTTTTTATCATAAAGATTCATTCCGCCTTCGGCAATACTAAACCCAAGTTCGGTACCCACTCTGGTGGGTTCTAGTGCGAGGCGTCGCAGTCCTGCCACACGCTCCGCCTCGCCAATTTATGGATTATTGCAAGGGATTAATTCGAGGCGAAAAATTAGTGGCAGACAATTTTTCGCCGAGTGTAATTTTTGTCGCCCCAGAGGCGACGGATTGAATGTCATGCGTAATTTTGTTCGATTGCGGTGAATAATAAAGTTGAATAGAAAGCTTTATATACATTTTTTCCGGGATAGAATCCATGGGCACAGTAAGCCATATTCCAGAATTCAGGATAAAGTACAGCGACGTCTTTTCATTGAGAAACCTTTACATAATGATGCACGAGCTTCTCCTGGAGGAAGGGTGGAGAGGATTTGACGGCGACGGTGACCATGCGGACATAGAGACGCTATATTCTGAAAATGTCTACCAGAAAGGTATACACAGAGGAGGAAAAGAGATGTGGATATGGTGGAGGGCGCGCAAGTACTGGGAGGGGAAGTACAGCGGCTATTTCAGGAACCAGCTCGAGATAGACATGCACATCGTGTATTCGCAGGATGCGGAGGCAGTGCACCAGGGGAAAAAGATAAGGGTGCAGAAAGGGGAGATAGAGATGTTCTTCAGGCCGAAGATAGAGTCGGATTACGGCGCAGAGAAGTGGGAGAAGCACTGGCTGCTGAAGCATGTAAAGAGCATCTATGAGCACAGGATAATCCACAAGGAAATTGACAAGAGGGAAAAAGAGCTCTGGAGAGACGCCTATAAAATCCACGCAAAAATCAAGGATTACCTCAATCTGCGCACCTTCATGACAGTGGCGCCGCCGTTTTTCCCGAAGAAATACGGATGGGAAGGGTAAATTATTAAAAGGAATCTTTAAATCTCAGTTCTTGCGCCTCCGTAGCATACGCGAAAAGCAACAGACTGGCGTGGTTGGCTTTTCGGTCGCTACTGCGGCTCATGAAATTCGCCTCCGTAGCATAGTAGCTATTGCGGCTGACTTGTAATTTTGCAGGTTATCAGCAGGTCGGGGATGCAATTTCCCCCGGAGGCTCCTGATCAAAATGGCAGACATCAAAAAACAATACCAGGAACTGGCAAAGAAGCACAAGCTGCCGGACTTTGACAAGCTAGACATGGAGTTTGAGGTCAGCACTATCGAGGAAACCAGGTTTCTTCTCAGGGCCATAATATCAAGGATGGGGGAAAAGATTGAGTTTTACGTGAGTACCTTGGGCGACATACTGCATCCCGACTCGTCTAACATGCACGCGATACAGGAATACAGATTCTTTGATGAAAGCGAAAGGGCAAGGATGTTTGAGGTTTACAGGAAACTTATGTCATCTTCACGGCAATCCGTTGAGGTCTCGCTGAATTGCGACGAAAAAGAGGAAGCGGAATTCATAAGCGTGTTTTACGGGCAATGGGCCGGTATGAAGCCCGAGCTTGCAGGATTCTTCAGGAAAATGAGCGATTCGTGGAGAACAGACTCCGAGAGCAAGGATGACATAGGGTACATGGGTTGAAGGCATGAACATAATAATATTCGGTCCGCCGGGAATCGGCAAGGGCAGCGTTTCAGGGCTGCTGAAGGACAAGTACAGGGTGCCCCATATCTCTACAGGGAACATATTCAGGGAATCCTCCGACAAGAGGATCAGGCATTACCTTGAGAAGGGGCTGCTCGTGCCTGATGAAGACGTGATGAGGGTTGTTGAAAAGCGCCTAAAGGAAAAGGACTGCCAAAATGGGTTCATCCTGGACGGCTTTCCAAGGACATTGGAGCAGGCGGGATTCCTTGAGGAAAAGGGCGTGAAGATAAGCATAGTGCTCAATCTTTTAGGCGACACTGATGTCATCGTGGCAAGGCTCAGCGGAAGGCTGATATGCCCGAAATGCGGCGCAATATACCACATCAGGAACATCAAGCCGAAGAAAAAAGGCATATGCGACAAGTGCGGCACTGAATTGGTGCATCGAAAGGACGACCAGCCGGACGTCGTAAGGAACAGGATAGATGTGTACCGGAAGCAGACAAAAGTACTGATAGAATACTACAGGAAGAGAAATCTGCTTGTGGACATCCAAGCTGACGGGCAGCTAAGCGATGTTGTCAACAATATCACTGCAGTCATTGAGGATAAAGTCTAGTGCCGTGGTGGCAAAGCATCCTTTTTCCAGGAAAAATTTCAATTTCAGCTTCTTCATTCCATTATTCAGCTCATCGGAAGATTCCTCCAGGATGCTGAAATTATTCATTTCAAAGAATGCGCCTCTTGATGCGCCTTCGCTGCTCAATTCCGGCATTGGCCTTATTATAAAGTCCCTTGGGGCAATGAATTCTTCAGCAATGACTGAGCTTAATGCCTCCCTTAATCCCGGGTTTTCAATCTCATCAATGTCAAAGCCGAAGCCAATAAGCGGAATTTTCAGGTTTAGGGAATATTCATTGCCATTAACTGATTTTAGGAACAAAAACAAAGTTTTGTTGAACAGGAATGACTGGTAGGAATGCACAAAAAGCCTTCTTGTCTTTAACGGCACTGTGGTTATTGCGCCTACAAAATCATTTTGGCTTTTGGACAGGTAGCTGCTTACAGACTGGATGCTGCTTTCCGCCATAAGGCTGGCTGCTTTCCTGAAATCGCCTTTTACGATGAGCCTGCCAATATTGTGGTTGTTCCTGCCGAACCTCTGCCTGCCGAAGTAATTCGGAACAATGATTTTTCCGGCATCGGCAAGGCTTTTTATTTTGTGGATTTCCTTTTCTTCCAGATTCCGCACAGTGATGGAAAATTCATTCCCTGAATGCGCGCCGAGATATATGCGGGATTTTCCATTGCTGAGGTATTTCAGCGAGAGCCCGTTAATTGAGATGTTCTCAAAGCTTCTGCTCCCGCTGAATATTGAGATATGCTGCTCCGTCAACGCGTTCCTGTCCTTGTTGCCGGCAAAGCCGAAATCTTTCAGCGGAATTCTGAATTTTTTTGAGAGCAATTCCAGCGCTGAAACGGTGTTGTAATTGGCTTTATTCAGGAGAAAATAGGCGTACTGGCCATTGCCGATTTCCAAATCCATGATTTCCTTTACGATGAAATCTTCCGGCAGGGCTTTTATTTGATACATTTTTATAGAGAATGCCAGACAATATTTAAATATTGAACTAGCGAACCTGCAAATGCGCCCCTGTAGTTTACCGGATCAGAACGCAAGGTTGCGGTTTGAGAAGCAGACACCTTGCAAACGGGGTTCAATTCCCCGCAGGGGCACCTGTTCTTAGTCAATATGCCCTCGGCGTGTACATATAGTCTACATATGCTATATATACCTTGATACCCTTATTCTATTGGAGGCAAAAATGCGAAAAAAAATAAATAACTTGTAAGCATGGCTTATTAACCCCCTAATTTACTTACATGTAAGTAACATTTATATATAAGTTCTGATACTTACACTCTATGCGAGGCGACAAGAGGGAAAGAATACTAAGAGTAATGCTCAGCAGCAAGGAAGCACTGAGCAAGAACAAGCTCTCAAAAAGGGCAGAGTGCACTAGGCAGTGGATTATTCTTTTCCTGAAGGAATTAGAAAAAAAGAAGCTGGTAAAAGGAACTGCCCCAATAGACAGGAAAAAGCTTCTGCAATATTGGATTAACATATCAAGAAGATCAAAAAAATACAGGAGTTATATGGTCAAAGAGCCATTAGAACTGCTTAAAAAAACGAAGCTAGGTTATGCTCTGACAACTTATCAGGCGGAAAACATTGTCCAGCATTATCTTTTTCCATCAAGAGTGGATTTATACATAAAAGAAAGCGATTTGGATAGTTGGCACAGCCTGATGACAAAAAATGGGCTGTATGGCAAAGGAAATGTCAGAATCATAATTGCAGATGAGCACGTAATGTATGGAAAAAGAATTATAAACGGGCTTTCAATAGTTTCAATGCCGAAGCTTATTGTTGATTTGACTAATGAAGGGGGTCCTTGCAAAGAAGCAGCTGAAATGCTTATGAAGAGGCTTTAAATGTATAAAGA
>JACOZO010000111.1 GCA_016181325.1 Candidatus Woesearchaeota archaeon
TCAGGCAACGTCGGCATCAACATCACAAATCCTACCCGGGCATTGCATATAGTAGGGGATGCCAATATCACCAATCAGCTTGCCGTTGGAGACGGCTCCGGAACAGACCTTATTGTGGGAGGGGGAACTGGAAAAATTGATGTGGGCACTGTGGACCCGACATATTTCATTGAGGGTGAAAGCTATTCCACATATGCGCCGAGCATGCTGGGAGTGAAAGAAGAGATTGCGGGAGTCATGGCACTGGAGCACGACAGCAACCAGAATGTTTATTATAAAAGGCTGGATTTCAACAATTTCCGGAAAGGCTCTGACTTGTGGGTGTTCTCAAACATTATCGATCCTGACATTTCGCTGATAGCGGTGATATTGACCCCGAACAAAGAGGCGAAAGTGTGGTACACAAAAGACGCTGCGAACAGAATCATAACATTTTACAGCGATATTGCCTCTGAAGTCTCATTCAGAATGACAGGGCCAAGGTTTGACCATGACAGATGGGAGACTGAGTCCTCGCATAAGAGGGGCAATGGGTTTAATGTGGAGAAATACAACAGGGAAGAAAAGGAAAAAATAAAAGAGGAAAAGAGGGGAAGAGAAATCAAATAAGGAGACTTAACGAAAGTAAATTTTAAATACCAGTAAATATAAAGTAAGATAAAAAAGCAAGAACATAAAAAAAGAGGGTGTTTGTGTGGATAAAAGAGGCCAAAGCGCTATAGAATTCCTAGTCACGTACGGCTGGGCAATTTTGATAGGAGGCATCGCCGTTGTGGCTATTTCTTACCTTGGCGCATTCAGGACGGAAAAGTTCATACCTGAAATATGCGTGATAGAGCCAGGCATAGGCTGTCCCGGGTTTAATATCCATCAGGATTCTGTGAAATTACAGCTGACCAACTCCAAGGGTGAGAATTTGGTGGTAAGCGGCATTCAGGTGCAGGGCTGCAACCCTAACAATGAGATGAGGCTGCTGAAAAGCGGAGAAACAGGAGAATTCGTGGTTGACGGCTGCAATAATGAAGTGAAAGAGAGATACAAGGGAGAAGTGAAAATGAGCTATACCAAGGAAACTGGGCTTGCGCATACGGCAGTCGGGGAAGTGCAGGGCATTGTTGCAGAAGCTGTTGAAATTGTTGAGGCGCCTCCAGGAGTTGTAGGGGGGGAGGAAGGCGGCGGCGAAGAGGTTACAGGCTTGACAGTTGCTTCTGGCAAGCAGAGGTATTTCGTAAGAAGCAACCCAAATTCTCCGCAATTCCTTGAAGTCACAATTGACCCATTGGATGTCCATGTCGGGGACAACCAGACAATGAGCGTATGGATAAGGGATCAGGAAGCACCCATAACACAAATAACTGCGGCAGTTGAGACTGACACAGGCATCCGGACATATCTTCTTACATTGATAGATGGCACAAACCAGGATGGCACATGGACTGGCTCATGGATAGTAAGGGACACACATTCAAGGGAATACACGACGAATTTCACTGCCAAAAACAGTCTTGGGGAAATAAGTTCTACTGTGCTGACATGGTCTGACCCGTGCGCCCCCCCTACATATGGCGCATGGACGCTTGATGACAACTGCGGCATAAGCGGAGTACAGGGCGTTGAAAATGGATCTACAACAATTGCGGGTTATACAATGTCAGTGCATGCAGGCGGCATATTTGTCTGGAACCATGGCCAGTCCATACAAGTAACTACAGGAGCAATAGCCCTTGCTGACGGCGCGCAGCTAAGGCAGAGCTACATCTGGATGTCGGATTATGACAGGGACGGAGTGCCAACGAATACTACAATGTTTGTAGGAGATACAGCTCCTGGCGGAGACACTACATATTTTGTCAGGAGATACAACATCACCACATACTCATCTTATGATGTAAATGACACTTATGCAGGATATTACCAGAATTTGAGCTGCTATATTGACGCTGATATGGATGGCTATAAGACAGGCTCTGCCGCAAACACGCAGTCAGGCGGTGACTGCCCGCCAGGATATGTGCTTGCTCCGACTGATGCTGCAATTAATGACTGCAATGATAATAATAATGCGGTGTGCTGAGGTCAAAAAAATGATAGAAAATAAAAACGAAATGCAGGCAAAGGCAGCAAAATCATTGAAAATGATGGATTACTTAAGGCTTAGCTCTTTAAGAAGCTCTGATGTGGAATATATCTTTACTTTTGATTGCTGCTTAAACCTCTTTTCACCAGACCATATAGCACAATCAGAAGCTAATGCCAATGCAAAATATGGCATATCTTTGGTATGCTCTGGCAATAATTTTAATGCACCGGATTCGAACTTCTTAAATTCAGACCTGGGAATAACATCAATTATTTCTGACAGCAATGCAAAGGATATTATAAATTCTAAACCCCCAATGCCACAAAATTTGCAGATTTTTAGCTTTAATATGTACAATTCATCCAACGCGAAGTCAGGGACAATTAGTTTTGCATCTTTAAGGTACGCAGATTTGAGCATATTCCTTGTAAAAGATTCTGGCTTAAAGAAAGAAAATAATATAGAAGCATCAACAACAACCAATCTCATTTCCAATACCTTTTATGAAGTTATTCCATATCTTTTAGCCAAATTGTCCCTGTATTCCTTAACTAATTTTGAGAAATCATCATCTGATAGCTTGCTTTTTGCTAGTACACTGTCAACTGCTTTGAACAAAAGCAATACTTTGAGCTTGTCCTCAACAGCCCCCCTTAATAATGCCTTTGTGGCTGGTTTTTCAAGCTCGTCTCCAATAATTTCATTAAATCTTTCAGGTATTTCAACTGTTAATTTACCCATCCTCTCACCAAAAGAGCATAGGGAAGAAGGCTATATAAAACTTACGCTGGATTTTTCCAATTCTAACATTAGTTTTGCCAAAAAGCAACAGACTATTGCTGATTTGGTTTTTGAGCATGCAGGTATTAATTGGGAAATGAGTGAAAATTTGATAAACGACTGCGATGACAGTAATGCGGCGGTGTGTTAGTGGAATTTGAAAAATGAAAAGAAATATGAGAATTAGATTGTTTGATAAGGATATTATCTTAGTTGTAATTATCTTTATGTCTTTTTTTGTTTTTGCCGGAAATGCTGAAGCTGTATTGACTGATAACTTAGTAAGTTATTGGTCTTTTGATAGCGATTCTACTGATGGCTGGGGAACTAATGATTTAAACGCAGGCGGTGCAAGCCATATAACTTCAAATTGTAAACTTGGAGGGGGCTGCTATGATTTTGTTGCCTCGGAGTCCGATATCATGAATACTGGCACTGTACTGTCTACAACAGGCCCTTATACTATCTCTTTCTGGTCCAGCTGGGATATTTGCTCATATGCTTTGGCAGCTGGGCAATGGATAGGTGGGATAAGTGAAGGCTTGTATATCACTCCAGGCGGAAGAAATGTCCACTTTAGCTGTACAAATAGATTGGAGGCGCAATGGAGTCAACAAGGTGAATCGGCAGTCGTCTATACACCTAGTCCAAATACCTGGGCAGCCCAAACATGGAAGCATATTGCATTTACATTCAGTTCAACCACTGGGGCTAAATTGTATGACAATGGTGTTTTAGTTTTGAATTCCACTACTGACGTGATTGATTATGAAAACAGGGCAATGGGGATAGGCGGGTGCACAGGTGAACTTTGTTCAACTACTAAATTATATAATTATTTTGACGGACAACTTGATGAAATTGGGTACTGGACGAGGAATCTATCTGCACTTGAAATAAGCGCACTGTATAATGGCGGTACCGGGTATAACCCTGGAGTTTGTGGTGCTGGGCAATACAATGGAGGATCAGGCTGCATAAACGTAGGAGCAGGGTATTATTCTCCTGCGGGTAATGCGCACAGGTATCAGTGCGCAGCAGGATATTATGGCTCTTCAACCACTAATTCAGTAAGCACTTGCAATGGGGCGTGCGGCGCTGGAAAGTATTGTCCAACTGGAAGTTCAAGCACTACTAATTGCCTTGCAGGATTCTATGGCTCTTCAACCACTAATTCAGTAGCCACTTGCAATGGAGCCTGTCTAGCAGGATATTATGGAGGCACAACTGGACTGACCGTTTCGACATGCAGCGGGCAATGCACTGCGGGGTATTATTGCACTGCCGGGTCAACTTCAGCCACACAAAATGTGTGTGGAGCTGGGAATTACTGTATTATAGGAAGTTCAGGCCCAATATATTGCGCAGCAGGATACTACGGAACTTCAACGACAAATTCAGTAAGCACTTGCAACGGGCAATGCACTGCGGGTTATTATTGCATTGCTGGTAGCACATCAGCAACTCAGTTTGCATGCGGCGCTGGCAAATATTGCCCTACTGGCAGTGGAAGTGCGACAAACTGCGCTGCAGGATACTACGGAACTTCAACGACAAATTCAGTAAGCACATGCAATGGGGCATGCACTGCGGGGTATTATTGTACGGCTGGCTCTACATCGGCTACGCAGAATGCGTGCGGGGCAGGCAAATATTGCCCTGCTGGCAGTGGAAGTGCGACAAACTGCGCTGCTGGATACTATGGCAGTTCTACTACAAACTCTGTTTCAACATGCAACGGGGCTTGCACAGCAGGGTATTACTGCCCTGCGGGTTCGACTTCGGCTACGCAGAATGCTTGCGGCGCTGGAAACTATTGTCCTGCAGCGTCTGGAAGCGCTACTGCATGCCCTGCGGGAACATACGGCTCTACTACTACTTTGACTACATCTGCTTGCACTGGGCAATGTACGGCTGGATATTATTGT
>JACOZO010000112.1 GCA_016181325.1 Candidatus Woesearchaeota archaeon
AAGGAAGGCTGCGTCAACTGCCCAAGCTGCGGCTGGGGAATGTGCACATAAATTTTTAATATCCTTTAATTTTCTTTTTCTTGTTTCAGGCTTTTGTTATTATTTCCACTAAAAGGGGGAATATTATGGTTGGATATTATAGCCATTAGATGTTGGAATCTTGATTAATTGAAGTTGCCTTCGGCAATATACAAAATATTCACTCATCATAAATGGTGCGGCTGTCATTTTGCGATAACATTGCATAAAGCAAAATGACGGAATTAAAAATAATATTTTTCATTGAAATTGGCATAAATTGATGAAATACTGGTTGCGAATGCGCAAATGATTGTGAAGGAATCAAGAAATTAATTTAAAATGGTAACAAAAATAAAAGCTCCAATATATGTTGAAGGGGAGGAAGACAAGAGGAAGCTTGGGCTTGTGCATGTCATTACGGGAGACGGCAAGGGGAAGACCACTTCCTCGCTCGGGCTGGCGATGAGGGCTACAGGAAACGGGCTGAAAGTCCATATGGTGCAGTTCCTGAAGAGCGGGGCCACGGGAGAGCTTTATTCCTCGAAAAAGTTGGGATTTGCGATTGAGCAGTTCGGGGTTGACATCGTGAGAGCGAGGCAGAAGAACCTGCAGGAATACATAGACAAGACAGGAAAATTCGTGTTCCAGCCGGACGAGCTTGAGAGGGAGGCTGCAATACAGGGGTTTGAGCACGCCAAGACCGTCATAAAGTCAGGAGAATATGACCTGGTGATCCTGGACGAGATAAACTGCGTGCTGGACAAGGGGCTGGTTCCAATAACTGAATTGATTGCGCTGCTGAAGGAGCATGGAACTACTGAAATAATACTGACTGGAAGGGATGCTCCTGAGGAGCTGTATGAGTTTGCGGATTATGTTTCACAGGTGAAGATGGTGAAGCATCCGTGGCAGAAGGGGATTAAAGCGAGAAAGGGGATTGAGTACTGAAGCCATAGGACTCTGTCCTGAATCTTGCAAAGCTCGGAGATGCTAAAACATGAGATTGCTGTTAATACCCTTTGAACTGCGAAGCTCTGAAAAGTTTCGTCTGAAAAGTTCTAAAACCCGCCGTAAACCCAGTTGTTACCGTAGTTTTTCTAAAAGTCAATTACAATAGATTTCTGCATTAGCAGAATAGAATTAGGGATTTTGGGCTTTCGTTTTATCGTTTCCTAAATTTAAACTTCTTATTATATCCATCATGGTTAATTATATCCAGAACAAATGTAATTATTTCAACTTCATCGCTTTCAAGTGTATAAATCATCCGCCAATAATCAGGCAAGTCAGCAATAAAAAGATTATCTGCATCATATTTTTGCCTATATTCTTTTGGGATTAAATCTTTCTTTGCATTTTCCCCATAAAATGGGTTGCTGGTGATAATATCAAAAATTCTATTAATCGCATCTAAAAGAGTAATATCTTTTGAGCTTGTTATTCCTTTGCTATGCTGTTCTCCAACAATTCTGTTTAAGTCTCGGAAAGCTTTTTCAGCGTCACCAACCAATTTAATAGTAATCTTTTTCTTTATCTTTCCTTTGTAAGTTCTCATCGGACAATCAAACCTCGCATTGTTTTTAATTTGCTCTGCGGCTTGAAAGCCCATAACACTTTACCACCATGAACAACAACTTTACCACTATACTCTAGATAGTCAATGATTGCCATTAATGTTTGATGCATTACTTGTTTTGGAAGTATTCGTTTAAGTTTTCCAATAGTCAATACTTCGCCTGCTTTCATTAGTGTATCTTCCACCATTAATACTGTATTAAGGGTTGGGCTTCTCTGTTCACTATAGTTCCTTTTCCTAATTTCAAGTGTTTCTGGGCTCATTTTATTCACAATGTGTCGTTACTTGTTTATCCTGTGTTACTAAAATAGTTACAAATGTCCGACTAAAAGTTACCAATAGGCCTGTTAGCTTATGCAGGAACTGTGTCCTACGAACGCTTAATTATGCCTTCCAAAACTGAAAAACTGCTAGTTGTTGTGTTGTAGTACTAATTTGTGCTTCCCGCATTGCGGATAGCCTCATATCAAATGATATGGTATCAACTGATATATAAATGTTTCGGTTATTTTCTGATCCTGTTGATTAATATTAGTAGATTATGCACGAAAATAAAAAACTCTGGATGAACGAAGTGGAATCCAGAGTAGTCAGATTTTCATGATTTTTTGAACTTATCTCTAATTTCCCACCATGAAAATCTCAGAATATTGGAAATTACAGACAAAAACAGGCTACCCATGAAGAACATTATTAATAGAATATTGCACCAGCAGATGGACCAGCTTGATTTGCCATTTCCTGAAAAGTGCTTTCAGCATTGTTCATGATTGAACAAAAAAATCTAATGCAATAAGAAAAAAGAATAATCCCCATGTAACATCAAATGATGTTTTCCAAAACCCCTTAATTCAGCCCTTTTAATGCTGGTAACCCACATTGGGACATAGCCGAACCGACCAAATAATTTAAAAACTACCTGTTCCAGCTTCCTGTGATGAAGTACATATTTTCAAACTTGATTGGGGCATTTGTCTTTGACGAAAAGTGCAGTGTGAAAGACAAGGTCCTGTTCAGGAACATTGACGATTACAGGAACAAAGAGCAGCATATTGGGGCGCTGCTGAAAAGGCATGATGCGAAAAAGCCTGAGGGAAAGGCTCTTGCGGAAATCCTTGCTTATTTCAGGAAAAAGGAATTTCACGGCGAGTTCTACCACAAAAACATAGCGATCACAAAGGAAGGGCTGAGGAACAGCGTTGCAGAAGACGTCTTGATTGTGCAGGCAATCAATTCCATAGGGGAGCTTGACAAAGTTGCAAACATGCTTTCAAAGAGGCTTAGGGAATGGTACGAGCTGCACAACCCTGAGTTTTCAAGAAGCATTGGCGACAATGAGAAGTTTGCCGAGCTTGTGCTGAGGAAGGACAAGAATAAGCTGTTGGAAGAGATTGGCGTGAAGAAAGAGGACTGCATAGGGGCTGATTTGGGCCAGAGGGACATTGAGGCGATAAGGACACTTGCGCATCAGACTGATGAGCTGTACAAGACAAGGAAAAAGGAAGAGGCATATATCGAGGAGACCATGAGGAGATACTGCCCGAACCTCGCTGTTGTTGCCGGAGCTATAACCGGCGCAAGGCTTTTGGCAGAAACGGGAAGCCTGAAGAAATTAAGCATACTGCCTTCTTCCACAATACAGATCCTGGGGGCTGAAAAGGCATTGTTCAGGCACATGAAGACAGGCTCAAGGCCGCCAAAGTACGGCATAATCTATTCTCATTCATTCATACAGCAGCAGGCCAAAGCCAATCAGGGGAAGGCTGCAAGAGCTTTGGCTGACAAAATTTCGATAGCTGCGAGAGTTGATTATTTCAAGGGCGAATATGTGGGAGACAGGCTCAACAAGGAGCTTGCGGGGAAATTTCCAAAATGAGGCCCGAAATCAAGATAAGGAAATCGAAAGTCTTTGAGGTCTATGAATCCGGAGAAGGGAAGTTCAGGCGAATCTATACCGAGAGCCTTGTGCCCGGGAAGAAAGTCTACGGGGAAAGGCTTGTTGTGCAGGACAAGACTGAATTCAGGGAGTGGGATGCCTACAAGAGCAAGTTGTGCGCCGCTGTGCTGAAGGGCTGCCCTAACATTTTCATAAGGAGGAATGACACTGTGCTTTATCTCGGCTCTGCCTCAGGTACAACTGTAAGCCATGTCTCTGACATTGTCGGAGAGGAAGGGTTTGTGTTTGCTGTTGACATGGCCCCAAGGGTTGTGAGGGATCTGATGTTCCTTTGCTATGACCGGAAAAACATCGCGCCGATACTGGCGGATGCGCACAAGCCTGATGAAATTGCGCAGAGGGCTTCGCAGGCGGATGTGCTGTACCAGGACGTTGCGCAGAAGGACCAGGTCGATATCTTCCTGAAGAACATTGACATGTTTTTGAAGGATAAGGGATACGCCATACTTGCGCTTAAGGCAAGGAGCATTGATGTGGTACGACGTCCTTCTGACATCTTCAAGGAAGTCAAGCACAGATTAGAGGCAAAAATGACGCTGGTTGATTACCGGCAATTGGATCCTTTCCAGAAAGACCATGCGTTCTATGTGTGCAAGAAGTGAATGAAATTCTCAGAATTTCCAATGCTTTCAGAAGCCCGACAACTCCCCTTGTCAATCCATATTCAACTAATTCATTCATAAGGATTCACCTCTTTTGAATGCGGGCTTGAATTCAGGCAATAATTTTTTCATCTCAATCGCGAACTCTCTTGCCCTTTTGAGTGAAGTGTTTGCCTTCTGCTCCTGTATTGTTTCAGTCATGTTATACTGGAATCTTGAGCGCTTGTCCATTTCCATTGAATAAAAGCTTATTATCTCTTCTGATTTGACAGAAGCTATCTCCAATGCATCCTCTTTTGAATCTTCATATTCCTCAAGCAGCCCCTTCCTTATCTTGTCCATCACAAGCACAATCAGAGCATCGCTTGTCACCTTATGGACTATCTTTGAGCCAGTCTTATAGCCAAGCTGCAATAAAACGGCATTTGCAATGTAAAACATTGAATAATAAGAAATGACTACGACCCACAAATGTGGCCTAAGAGGGCTAATCATACATTCCTCAGCAAACTGCAGTGATAACTCGGCATTCTTCAGGTACATTTGCCTTGCTGTTTCGTTCTTCTCTTTTTTAATAAGCCC
>JACOZO010000113.1 GCA_016181325.1 Candidatus Woesearchaeota archaeon
CTTTGTATTTACCCTTAATCTTCTTGAACTTCCAGTTGTCTTCCCCTTTAGCTGCAGTTAAAGCAACTATAAAAAGTACAATAATTATCACAATCATCCATAATAAAGACTTGAGCAATGTTCCAAACCCGATGTCATAATGCGAATCGAGCAGGGAATCGCCGAATATGAAATGGACCAGCAGGTCGACCAGCAGGCCTGGCATTATGCAAGCTGCCAGGTAAGCAATAATTTTCGCAAGTCCTTTTGCTGCATTTATGGGTCTAGCCATTTTTTTCCACCAGTATAATCAACTTAATATGTTTCATTGACTCAAATTCCATTTTTGTGAATGATGATTCTGATTTGTGCATTAATGTGCCTCTACTTCAGGAGCATCTCCTCCATCTTCAAAGTCTTCTAGTTCAGGTTCTACTGCCTCTGGCTCTTCTGCACCATCATCTTCAGCTTCCTCTGCAACCTCTTCGGCAGCTTCTGGAGCATCGGCGGCTACGGGAATTTCTGCTTCTACAACTTCTTCTCCTCCACCTGCCTCTCCAAATGCCCTATTAACCAATTTCAGGCTTACAACAGCCATTACAATCCAAAGCAGTATTTCAAGCAGATATACTCCTAATTTGATAGGTCCGCTCAGCCCGCCTTCAGAAACGCCTTTGCCTTCAAAGAAAAGCGTTCCGAAACTTCCGCCAATTCCGTATCCCGGGGCAGCTGCATTTATGACCCACCACAGCAGGAGGAATGCAAAAGCATAGGCTGCAAACTTCATTCTTCCTCCGGTAGCCTGCTGTGCCAGATTTTTTCCTATTGCAATCATCCCAATGACGTGACCAAACATCACAAGGAAGTTGATTGAAACAGGATCTTCGCTGCCAGCGAGGCTGGCTCCCAAAATCAATGCAAGCGCATAATTTATCTTTGGCTGATTGTCTGAAACATGCAATAAAGCGAATGTCCAGATGAACAATGCTGTCGCCACTGCAAAGACTATGATTCTGTTTTCATTAAACGTCAGTATTCCCTGTGCCCCAAATAGGAACTGCACGAACCTCTGCAAAGTCTCAAGCTGCCAGACATAACTCTCGCCGATCCTCACTGACGCCATAAAGGATATAACACCTATCATGAGCCATGTTGCGACTTTTCCGGGCCCAGATTGAGGCAGACCGACTTTCAGCAATCCGAGCGCCAAGTAAGTGAATGCCGTAATCAGTATTGTATTGACTACCATATGAGGTTCAAATATCCTGCCTATCGTCGGATGCTCCCATATAAACCCGGACGAGCTTACAAACCAGGATATGACCAATGAAGCTGCCAAAACCATCATCCACGACACCGTCTTTTCCTTGTCAGGCTTGCCGGGCATCAATACAGCCTGCAGCACGAACAGCGCTGCAAATATTATCATGGCATTCACGGCAAACCACTGCCAGTCTCCGAGGAATGACAGGCTTTCAACCTGCCCATAAGCGCTTGGAACTGAAAGTAGCAAGAGCATTGCTGCAATTCCAAAGCCTGTTTTAGCCATCATAAGTGCTCAAGCACCTCTTTGAAATCTTCTTCAGTGATAGTCCTGTCATACTCATATCCAAGAGATGTCATTTTCAGCCACAGCCTCAAGACAGGATCATGGAAGTAGAATTTGCCGTCCTTCCTGTAGATTATGTCAGCAGAAATCAGCCTTTCAATCAGGCTTTTTGTGACCGGGGCGCTCTTGTATATCTTCCTTGCAATCTCGGAAAGCCTCAGCTCCCTGTTCGCTGCAATGGCCTTAAGAATTATCTTTGACATTACCTGCCCGCGCGTCCTGTTGAGGTAATAGCCCATTGAGTCGAGGCAGTAGCCGTACAGCAGGCCGTTTCTTGAGAGAAGGCTTTTGGCAAATGCCTTTTTTGCGTCATTTGCATTGCTGCAGTTCCTCAGGATTTCAGATGCTGCAAAAGAATTTCCGGAAGTCAGGTCAAAGATCGCATCAGCAAATTTAGGGTCTGCTTTGCCGGCATGTTTTTTCACCAGCTCGGCAATCTCGGATTTCTCCCATTTGCCGATTTCCAGGATGTCAAAGTTCTTGAGCAGCTTTTTTATCTCGGAGACGGCAGAGCTGGTCACGACATATTTCACGCTGGCATGATTGAGGTTGACCAGGGACAAAACATCCTTTATCTGGGAGAAATTGTTTATGTCCAGTATTTCCTCAAAATTATCCAGGACTGCAAGAATTTTTATGTTCCTGTCATGCGACAAGGCATTCAGGAAATTGAAAGCCAGCTGCACAAGCAGCCTCTGGTCCGGCTTTATTTTGGAAATCTCATTTTGGACTGATTTGGCAATTTCAGCCGACCTTGCAGAATTCATCTCGGAAACAAGGTTCAGCACATGCCCGATGTCAAGGCTCTTATGCTCGGTCTTGCCCAGCAGCCAGTGGCACGCGCTGCCAATGAACTCAACGGCAAAATTCTCAGGGCTCATCCCTATCCTGCTGAAATCAATGTAAACTGCGCTTATGCCTTCATGCGCCTTCTCAATATGCCTCTTTACTATGGAGCTTTTTCCTGATTTTCTGTGGCCCAGTATGGCAATATTCTTTCCCGCCCCTGACTTGAAAGCAGAGAGGTTCCTGTCCAGAATTTCCGTATATTTCCTCCTCTCTAAATAAACCTCTTTTTCAGGCAAAATTTCACCAATTATTATACCATTAGGTCTATATACCTATTTATATAGTTTTCTTTTGTCGCTTGAATTATTCTGTTATCCTTCATATACTTATTTGTATATAACTAAAAAAGCTATATACCTTTTAGTATACTAATATATAAATCTTTTGAAAGAAGAAGAAAATGACATGAAGAAGTAATCTATTTAGTATATATACTTTTTGGTATAGTTCATTAGGATAATGGGTATTAGATATTCAAGCAGATATGATGTGATTAGAACATCCTAATAATGTTCTACTTCCAGTCCTGCAATCCTGCGGAAATGCTCGTCCCTTGTCAGAACTCTTCTATTGCGAATTTTTGCAATTCCTGCAATCATGGAATCAACAGGCTCTATCATTAATCCTTTAGTAACAAGTTCGCCATGTATTTTTCCCGCTGTTTCTGCGCTTTCTTTATCAAAAGGGTATATAATCTGTTCTTGCAACAATGCAACCATCCTCTTTTTATCATCTTCACTTTTTTTCATGGCAGTTATGCCGCTCCATAATTCAAATATCGTCGGAGTGGTTATTGCGTGATTCACACCCCTATCTGTCATGGATTTAAGTTTTGAAATTGCAAATTCCCTGCCGTTTAGAACATCAATAACAAAATTTGTGTCAATTATCATTTCAAGCTCTCTCTGACTCTTTCCATTCTCTTTTTAGTGGCCAGTCTCATTTCCTTAATATGCGCTCTCAACTCACCCGCTTCTTTATCACTCAAAATACCTGCCAATTCTAATAGTGATCTCCTGCCTGTTATCCTGTTGATTACCTCAGTAAAGCTTTCACGCTCTTTCTTCTCTCCTTTGAGCCTTTCATAAGCCTCAACAGTTATTGATATTGTTTTTGTTGCCATAGTCTGTGTATGTATGTGTATGGATATTTAAAACTTGCTCTCGGAATAAGAGTGAGTAGTTACTTCACCATCACCATCTTATTCGCCTTCGAGAAACTCCCCGCATTAAGCTGGTAGAAATAAACCCCGCTTCCGACTGCATTGCCGTAATTGTCCCTTCCGTCCCATTTTGCGGTGTAAGCTCCAGCAGGCATGTAGCCCTGATGCAGTGTCCTGACTTTCTGGCCTTTTATATTATAGATTTCCAGCAGGACAGGGCTGTCGGTCGGCAGGGCATAATTTATTGCAGTTTCATTGTTGAACGGGTTGGGGTAGTTGTGGGCTAAGCTGAATTCCCGAGGCAGTCCTAAATACTGGTATGCCAGGTCCATCAGCTTGGCTCTTGCCTCCTGGCCGAAATTGTCTGCAAACATAAAGAAGTCGGTAAAATCAACAGTGCCGTCTGCGTTTAAGTCATAGGCTGCATTGCTGCTTCCGAAGTAATCGGCAAACTGGAAGAAATCAGTGAAGTCAACAACACCATCGCCATTGAAGTCGCCTGCTAATTTTGGATTCGCAACTAACTCTTTTGCTATCCTGTCAGTCAATCCGCCGGAATCCCTGACTTCCAGTACAATATTATACCGCCCTGGATCGTATGCATGCGTGTAGGTTTTTGTTCTTGACCATGGCGTAAACGCTCCATTGCCGAAGTCAAGCCTGTATTCAAGGTCGTGCTTGTCTTCTGTGTCGTAGCTTTCGGCTGTAGAAAAGGCAAAAACCCCATCTTGAAATCTAAAAAATGTTAGGGCAGGAACTGGCCTATTGTTGATTTTAGATGCAGGTAAGTAATCAAGGCTTTTGACGCCACTATACCAATTTCCTTCATTAAGAATATATTTTGCCTCTCCAGTTTCGACATTTACTCTAGTTATGTTACCAGAGTCAAAAATTAGATATCTTCCTATGTCTGCTGATTCATTTTCGATCAATTCCAGATAAACTCTTGTTATATTGATATTTCTAAATCTAAATTTGACTTTTATCTCAAACTCTTGTTCGTCTCTCTCTCCTCTTCCATCCTCCACTTTCACAATAACTCTATTTTTTCCTAAATCTCTTAATCTTGGCAGCCATTCTATCACGCCTGTTGAAGGATTTATAGCCATTCTTTCTGGTTTCTCTA
>JACOZO010000028.1 GCA_016181325.1 Candidatus Woesearchaeota archaeon
TCGCTGCAGTCCCACATGAATCCGCAGTTTTGGCACACGAGCTTGCAGTGCCTTTCGGTCATTTCAGCCCCGCATATCTCGCATTCAATCTTTTGGGACAGATTGACACCTGGCATGGCGGTTCCGGAATGTATTGGCGTAATCACTTTTCCTGATGAATCGTCTCATTACTATAAGATATTTTTGGTTTGAATCCAACAAACGTGCAATTGCTGATGCAATTCTGGATTATAGCCTGTCAATCAACAATCTTTAAATAATGCAAAGCTAATTGGCAATATTATGAAAAAAAGATTTTTCCTTGTTTTGCTTGCAGTTTCTTTCATTTTTGTCAGCGGATGTGCAGGGCAGGATAACATTGTACCTGAAGTTCCTGAAAAAGCACAAATCCGGCAATCAGATGTCCAGGCTCCAAACCAGAATGAGCGGGAATTGCCGATATGCAAGACTGTAACAGCAACCAACTGCAGGATCGTTGAAGGCGTGACGGAATCCGGAAAAAGCGGCAAGCCGGAGTGCAGCGGCGAAGGCACTGTGGCGCTTTCCAGCCCGATGATGCCGGAGGATGTAGGCATTGTCATGCCGATGGGGCTGATGATTGGAGACCATGTCACGCCTATTGACCATATGTACTTTTCACCCATGGATTTTCACTCCCAGCCGGACACCTACGAGGTATATGCAGACGCTGACGGCATCATTACCGACATAAGTGTGGAGCCCAATAATCCCGAGAACAGGTACAGAAAGATCCGCATGGTTATATGGCACACATGCGATTTCTACAGCATCTACAACCTGCTCACAAGCCTGTCGCCGGAATTGGCTGCCGTTACCGGTGCAATGTCATACGGAGATAATTGGCATGGCTCAATCAGCGTCAAAAAGGGCCAGTTATTGGGAAGGATAGGCGGGCAGACTCTGGACCTGAGCGTCAACTACAACAAAGTCGTATTGAAGGGCTTTATCGTCCCTGAGCATTACGCAGGGGAATCCTGGAAGATACATACAGTTGACCCTTTCGACTACTTCGAGGAGCCTTACAGGAGCCATCTGCTTGAAAAAAGCCCCAGGACAGCCTTGCCGCCTGGCGGAAAGATAGACTATGACATTGACGGGAGATTGGCTGGAAACTGGTTTGCGGAAGGGAGCGGAGGATATCCTGCGATATATGTCCCTGACGTCTGGAAGGGCCACCTGTCATTTGCATATGATGCTATTGATCCCGCGCATTTCATCGTGTCAATGGGAGACTATGGCGGCGAGGCAAAGCAGGCTGCAGCCAGGGGAAATTCTCCTGATCCGAAGGACGTGTCCATGTCCACTGGCATGGTCAAGTATGAATTGGTCGGGCTTGAATATGTCCTGGAGGATGGCCAGAGATGGGACAGGATGAGCGTTGCAAAGGGCCTGAAATTAAGCGAAAGCAGCATGGTCGAAGGGACTGTGCTGGTGCAGATGATATCTGACAGAAAAATAAGATTTCAGGCGTTCCCCGGCAAAACTGCCGCCCAGGTCACAGGATTCACAGGCGATGCGAAGATTTATGAGAGATGATTGATTTCATAAAAAACAAAAATGCTCCCGCCGGGCATCTATCCTTAGTCGCAATGCCCACCCTTTTTTGTTCTAGTTTTCTTTTACTATAAATGTCAAAGTATTTATTTTTTGCGGATTTTTATCACCCTTGTCTTTTCCTATGCCGTTGGCAAAGCAATGGTCGCCAAATTTTTCTATTGCATTCTTGTTTTTCTCCGATATGCCTGAAGACTTCATTCTAACCATAGTTTTAGCCAGCAGCCTGTCATAGTTGTGTATGTCTATGCCTTTTTCCATTTTTGCCTCCGCCAGAACAAGGATATAAGGCGGTATATAAATCGCTTGTAGACTATATGTACACGCCCGAGGGCATTGTGAATAAGAATGAATGCTCCCATCGGGATTTGAACCCGAGTCACTGCCTCGAGAAGGCGGTATGATTGGCCGGACTACACTATGGGAGCTTAATTTCAGGATTCTTATCATGGTTTTTAAAATTTGTGTTAGTTGCCTTATAATATATCAATAATAAATCAAAAATTTCTTCCTTGACTCCCTTTTATTGATCAAGTATTTCTTTATGGCAACTTAATTTGCCTCGCCCCATTGCGAGAATTTATATGGATGCTGTTGCTTTCCGCAAGGAAAGCTTGGAAGGCTAATCAGTTGGTCTGTTGCCTTCAATTGCTTTATTGGAAAAGAGAATTACTATCGCCATATTGGGGCGAGTGTGCAGATTTTAATCACATACTGCCGCCCATAATGGGGCGGCCTAGCTCTCTAAGGAAGGAAATTTAAATCATAAATAATATACAATGTCTGCAATCAAATCTTGCCTACACCCTAATCTGGCTCTCCTTCACCGTATTCAAAACAAGCTTCGTGTTTGTCCTCTCCACGAAATCATATGTCTGTATTTTCTTCAGGAAAGTGTCCATTCTCCTCCTGCTCTCGAATCTTGCAAGTATTACCGCATCGAACTCCCCTGTCGTGTCATAAACCCCGCACACATGCGGGTCAATGGCAATCTTCTTCTCCACTTCCATAAGCTTGCCCTTTGCTATCCTTATGTCTATAAGCACTTCAACATCATAACCAAGCTTTTCATAATCCACTATTGTCGTGTGCCTTTTTATTATCCTCTCCCTGTCAAGCGCATTGACGCGGTTCATGACGGTTGCGACTGAAACCCCTGTTTTTTCCGCAATCTGCCTGTACGACAGCCTTGAATTGTCTATGAGCGCGTTGATTATGCTCCTGTCAGTCTCGTCTATTTCCATGAACAGTGGATAATGTTTACAACTATTTAAATTTTCTCATTTTTTATCAGTTTTTTAAACATTTGTTTGATAAAATCAATTATTTCAGACATTCATTCATAATTTCTTCATAAAAATATATAAATAACCTCAATGCATCAGATATCGCAATAATCGGGCTTTTACAAGAACCGGATGAAAAACGGGGTGCAAAGCATGAGTTCGGAGCAGATAATTGAATCAATAAAAAACAACAATTCAAAGGACGTTAAGGGAGCATGGCTGGCCAGCCTAAAGAATGACCTCCAGAAAGCCAGGTTTGTCGACTTTAAATTCACTGATCTGCCTGGGATATGGCAGCATTTCTCGGTGCCCATTTCAGAATTGACCGAGGATTCCGTCCAGTACGGCTTCGGTTTTGACGGCAGCTCGATACGCGGCTTCAAGGAGATCTTTGAAAGCGACATGCTGCTTCTGCCTGACCTCAAGACTGGCTTCATCGACCCGTTTTCAGATGCGACTGTCAGCATAATCGGAAGCATAAAAGACCCTGAAACCGAAGAGTTCTTTACAAGAGACCCAAGGCATATTGCCCAGAAGGCAGAATCATATCTTAAGCAGACCGGCATTGCCGACACAGCCTATTTCGGGCCTGAGCTTGAATTCTTCCTGTTCGACAGCATAAGGTATGACCAGAAGGAGAACATGGGCTATTATTACATTGACTCGAAAGAAGGTAGCTGGAACACGGGGGAGAACACGGCTAACAACCTGGGATACAAGCCAAGGTATAAGGAAGGATATTTTCCTGTAGCGCCAAGCGATTCGCTGCAGAACATCAGGAATGAGATTGTAGAGACGATGATAAGGTCAGGCATACACGTCGAATGCCACCATCACGAGGTTGCCACCGCAGGCCAGTGCGAGATAGACATGGGCTACTCTTCCATGGTGAGGATGGCAGACCAGGTCATGATGTACAAGTATATCATAAGGAACATGGCGCTGAAGCACGGCAAGACAGCCACATTCATGCCCAAGCCCTTGTTCAATGACAACGGCTCAGGGATGCACACCCACATGAGCCTGTGGAAGGACGGCAAGAACCTTTTTTACGACAGCAACGGCTATGCCATGCTGAGCGACAGGGCAATGCACTACATCGGCGGGCTTCTGGAGCACGCGCCTGCATTGTGCGCGCTTATTGCGCCGACAACAAATTCCTACAAGAGGCTTGTCCCGGGATTCGAGGCCCCTGTAAATCTTGTCTATTCAAAGAGGAACCGGAGCGCTGCTGTAAGGATACCGATGTATTCGAGAAGCGAGAAGGCCAGAAGAATTGAATTCAGGACGCCTGACCCAAGCTGCAATTCCTACCTTGCATTTTCCGCGATGCTGATGGCAGGGCTGGACGGAATCAAAAGGAAGATTGACCCCGGAGAGCCTTTGGACAAGGACATCTATCATCTTGGGAAGGATGAGTTGGCCAGAATCAAAAGCGTGCCTGCATCATTCTCAGAATCCCTCAATGCGCTTGAAAACGACCACAAGTTCCTGCTCGAAGGCAACGTGTTCACAAAGGACCTGATAGAGACATGGATTGACTACAAGAGGACAAAGGAGATAGATCCTGTCAGGCTAAGGCCGCATCCGTGGGAGTTTTATTTGTATTACGATATTTAGTTGATGAAAAGACTGAAAAGGTGCTGCAAAGATGTCGGGTGAAATAATGGAAAGTCATGGCATAAAATACTTTCTTGCTCGGGATGTGCTGGTCGGCTATTCAGTGCCGCAGTCCTGGCCAAAGCCGCAAAAAGGCTTCTTGGCAGTGGTGCCTGCCGATGCCGGCAT
>JACOZO010000029.1 GCA_016181325.1 Candidatus Woesearchaeota archaeon
CCAAATCCGCGCGCATGCTGACTGAGGCCATTGACTTTATCGCGGCATCTATGCTCACGCCGCTTTTTATGACAAGTTCCTTGACCAATTCCCTGTCGGCAATCTCAATGCCGTCTATCTTGCTCGCAATGCGCCTTATCTCCCTGTAAGCCAGGAATGCAGATGCCAAGGCATCATTCTCATGCTCGTTCCTTGCGGCGAAGCCCCTTGTCATGTCCTTTTTCTCCCACAGGCCCATGTCTTCTTTCGGGTGGATTATCCTTGCGCCCAGCTTTGCCGCAAACTTATAGACTAAGTCAGGTGTTTTCCTCTTGTCAGTCCCAACCACAATCACCTTCCCGAACCTGATTGCCACGCTTATAAGCTCAGACAGGCCTAGGTTCTTCGAGGAATCTGCATGCAGCAGATTGCCGCTCGTGTCAAGAATGGCATATCCAGTGGTCGTTCCGGGGTCTATGCCGACAATAAGGCGCTTCCTTTGTTCCATTCTTATTATTAATACAAGTTTATTGTTTAAAATATTTGTGGTCGGCAACATTTATAAAAAGCCATGTTTTCTTAATGCTATGATCAGCATATCAGGTCACGTTGCATCCGGCCTTGGGAAAGGGGAAAAATTCCTTGCAATGGATTATTACAAGGCAAGAATCAGGGAAGAAATCGGGTTTAAGCCGTTTGAAGGAACACTTAATGTCAGGATAAATAAAAAAGCGATGACAGTATTGGACAATATAAACAAAAAATACATTCCCGGCTTCAGCAAGGATGGAACAGCTTTTGGCGGCTTATACTGGGCTGCGGCCAGCCTGAACAAAATTGACGGGGCAATAATAATTCCAGAAAAGACCGGGCATAAAAACATAGCAGAGTTCATTGCGCCTTTAAATCTGAGGAAACAATTTAACCTTAAAGACAATGATAAAGTCAATATTCAGATAAAACAGGAATTCCAGCCAACACAGACGGTTGGGCACCAACAACCAAACAAATGAAAATCGGAATAGCTGACACGACATTCGCAAACATTGATATGGCGAAGTATGCAATAGAAGCAATAAGGAAGAATTCAAAACATGAAATTGCAAGATATACCGTTCCTGGATTCAAAGACCTGGCTGTCGCATGCAAGAAACTGCTTGATGATGATAATTGCGACATTGCAATGGCATTCGGAATGGCAGGGCCCATGCCAATCGACAAGCAGTGCTCTCACGAGGCTTCTTTGGGCATACAGCAGGCGCAATTGATGACGAACAAACACATTCTTGAGGTTTTTGTCCACACGGACGAGGCCAAAACAAGCAAGGATCTATTTGAGATTGCTAAAAACAGAAGTGAGAAGCACGCTTTGAATGCGCTTGCTTTGCTGAAAGGGAAAACTGAATTGACTAAATTTGCAGGCACCGGAAGAAGGCAGGGGAAGGAAGACATAGGTTCTTTAAAGCTATAATCCTAACCATACCTAATCTTGATCCCAAGCATAGTCACCGTCAGCACTAAGCTTACTGCATTGGCAGACATTATTGGAACATCTCTTGTAACTATGCCGTAAGCCAGCCACATTGCAATCCCTATAACTACCAATACTAACATAGCAAATGACAAATCTTTTGTCTCTTTTGTCTTCAGGCTCTTTATCACCTGCGGCACAAATGAGCCGGTGGTGCACGCACCTGCCGCCAGACCTAATAATGATATCAGTTCTACCATCTAAATCCTCCTCAGGAATGTCAAAAATCCTGAATGGCCTATCATCCTCGATTTCGGCCTTACTTTTCTCTGGTCAACTTCCCATTCCCTCTCAATTATCTCAATAGTCTTGATATGGGCAAAATCCTTTTTTCTTTTGAAGGCATTTACCAAATCAGAAACCTGAATTATTGTCGGGCTGTATGAGACAAGAAACCCGCCCGCCTTCAATGATTTGGATGATGAGTCAAGCGCTTTCCACGGCTCAGGCAAGTCAAGCATTACGGCATCAACATTCTTCTCTTCTATGCCTTCATAAATATCCTGCTTTTTTATCTTTAGGTTCTTCAAGCCAAGCAGCTCGATGTTTCTCTTGACAACTTCGATGAAATCCTCCCTGATGTCATAAGACACCACTTCCTTTGCTATATTCGCAAGAAAGCATGCCAATGCGCCGCTTCCTGAGCCGCCCTCGACAATCCTGCTTTTCTTATTGATGCCTGTTTCAGCCACTATGGCGCCGATGTCCTTCAAGGGGATTATCTGCGCATCCCTCTTCAGCCTCTGGTACAGGTCAATGAAATAAGGGGGAAATATCGAAAACTCGACATTTGTATTAGATAATATTTTAGCGCCTTCCTTTCCGGCGAGGTCAGAGCTTTTAATATACCCGAACTGGGTGTGGAAATCTTTGGAGGTGTCTTTGACAAAGAACTTCCTGCCTTCCCCTGTCATTATTACGCGCGGTTTGCCCATTAACTGGAAGAAAGAAACTCAATTTAAAAACTTAATGAAAGGCCTATCTCTTTTTCTTCTTTACAGGCATAGTATCGCAGTGCCCGCATCCTTCAGGCATGGCCAGTACTGCAATGCCTTTCAATGCTATCAGGGCGCCTATGACGTGCCATATATATCCCCGCCAGTACACTGCCGTGGCAAGAATCACAAGACCGACAATAATCTTCTTGGTTCCATGGCACTTACTGCAAACTGTTCCGCAGCATCCCATTAAAAATCACCTCTCTGCATCAGTCTATAAGATATATCCTATATAAAGTTTGCCCAAATTTAGCCTCCTCTGCGAGTCGGCAAAGAAAATCTTTACAAAAAGAAAAGATAAATTAAGCGGGCCAGGGAAGATTTGAACTCCCGACCTTTTAAGCGAAGCTTTCAGCTTCTCAGCTTACGCCTCAGCAGATAGAAGGCTGTCGCTCTATCCAAGCTGAGCTACTGGCCCAGTACAATAAACGTTGCCTGTTATTGTTTATAAAGCTTATTGGCGCTCGGTGGCAATAGAAGGAACAATGGCATTGTTCATCGTCTCAAGCGGCAACATCAGTATAAAATCTGCCAATGTGGGCAGGCAAATTTCGCCGCAATAAAGGAGAACAAGCGCAATTAAGGGGTATCAAGGAATTAAATTCTATTTTTTTAGAATGAGGCTTTGTATCCAATGGCCACTATTCCAAAAAAAACTACATCACCATCAAGTCATTGTAATTAGAAGTCCAGACCGTGCAGTGCTTTTTCTTCTCCCAGTAATAGAAGCACTGCCTGCCGAATTTCTGCCACCTGACGCAGCCCTGGCAGCACAAGGGCACGTCGGTTTTTTTCCCCGCCTCAATAGCTGTCTGCTCCTGCATTTTAGTCCAAAAAGTCCGCTTTCTTTATCTTCTCAGGCAGGTACTTGTCGGATATAAATGTTATCCCTTTTGACGACAAAGCCTGTATTTCCAGCTTGGAGCCGAAGTCCTTCATGAGCTTGAACTGCCTCTGCCAGTGCTTGCTGTTCCTGAACCAGTCATAATCAGCCATCTGCTTCAGCCTGCTGTAATCCACTTCCTTCAGCTTGATGAAGTGCTTTCTTAAGTCATAAGATTCAACGTCGTCAGCCGTGATTCCGAGGAACTTCGCTTCCGGTATCGCAAGTGAATCCGCCATGTGAGCCAGGCTTATCGAGCCGAACTTCAATACCGAGTAGATGTAGAATCCCCACGGGTCAAAGTCCGCGAGCACGTATATCGGCAGCTTGTGCTCCGAGGTGAGGCGTTCAAGCAATCTTCTGATGCCCCTTGTTGTCTGGCCCTGCGACGTGACTATGATGCAGTTATGCTTGTCCCAGAACTTGTCCTCGTGAAGCCTCTCCCACACTGCCTGCTTCTCCATGTATATGACATACTTTGCCTTGACAGACCTGAACTTGATGCTCTCTACATTCGACGGGATGCTCCATCCCCCTGAGCCGAGCTTTGACCAGTTTATCGTGTCGCCGGTGTCCTCTATGGTCACATTGCCTGCCACTGAGCCCATCTTGTTGGCATTGATATGCAGCTTCTCCCTGAAAAGATCCGTTATCAGCTCTAGGTCCTCAATCGCCTTGTCACTTTCCACCTGCTCGTCAACTATGTTGGCGCTTGAGCCCGGGATGGTCCTTTTTACCATGTAGAAGACGTCTCTCAGGCTGGCGTGCTTTCCGACGTCAAGAAGAGTCTTGCTCACCTTGGCAACTTCCAGCGTCTGCAGGAATTTCTTTGCATGGCCCACATTAAAAAATGACCTTTCCTGGACTTTCTCCCCAAGCCTGAGTATCTGGTCTTTCTTGTCGTAGACTACGTTGCTCAATGATCTCAGGGAAAATTCTATGGTCGGATTCTTTCCCTTGTCAATCTGCTGCACCAGATCCTTTCCGAGCTCTTCAAGCTTCTTCTGCGGTTTCTCTTCCTTCATCTTCCCCTGAGCCTTCCTTCTTGCCGAATTTCATCCTGAATTTCTCGTCATCGGCATCCTCTTCCGAGAATATCTCTTTCTCTATCTCCGGCTTGACGAGCATTTTTTTCAGGCCTTCCATGACCTTATTCTTATTGGCCCCTGCCAGCTGCGCAAGCGAGTCCGCAACTTCAGGAATG
>JACOZO010000030.1 GCA_016181325.1 Candidatus Woesearchaeota archaeon
GGAAAGGTGGGAGTCAATGATTATGCCTTTGACTTTCTTATTTTTTTTAATAATAATTATTTCCTTGTTTAATGCCTTATTGAGTTTTTTTGCGTCAATGAGCAATGTCTTTCTTGCACGGTCATAGCCCTCGGAAAGCCCGTATTTCCTGACTATCTTGTTAACATCGGCATACCTGAATCCAGCTTCCTTTGCCAGCCTTATAGATAAGGTAGTCTTGCCGCTTCCAACACTGCCTGTGACTAAAATAACTTTCATTAAAGCCTTCTTTTCTGCTCAATTTTAAAAAACTTTTTATACTCTTAGGGCTTAATCATGATAAACGTGAGGGAAGAGATATCCGTAAAGACGTCAAAAAGGCAGGAAATCATAGACATAACCAGCGCTGTCAATGATACAATCAAGAGATCAGGGGTAAAGCGTAAAGACGTCAAAAAGGCAGGAAATCATAGACATAACCAGCGCTGTCAATGATACAATCAAGAGATCAGGGGTAAAGGAAGGTATCTGCAATATATTTGCCATGCACGCCACAGCTTCTATAATAGTGAATGAGAATCATGATCCAAATATATGCGTCGATCTAATTGAAGCCCTGAACAATCTGATACCTTCGGGGATATGGAGGCATGACAAAATGGACGGAAATGCCGATTCTCACATAAAATCCGCGATCTTGGGCCCTGGCGAGACTGTTCCGGTGAAGGACGGTAGGCTTTATCTCGGAAGGTGGCAGTCTGTCATGCTGGCAGAGCTTGACGGGCCCAGGCAGAGGGCAATAGCAGTAACCGTGATAGGTGATTGAAATGGGATGCGACATGTGCGGCAGGCATGGGGACATGTACAATGCCATAATCGAGGATGTTGAGCTTAGCGTGTGCGAGAGCTGCGCCAAGTTCGGCAAGGTCATGGGAAGGAAAAATTCAGAATATATCCCTGAGCGAAGGCCAGCCATGCCGGGCCATCCCGACGAGTCCATCGAGCTCATAGTGGACAACTATGCTCAGTTGATCAAGGGCAAAAGGGAGGCAATGGGTCTAACGCAGAAGGAATTTGCGCAAAAGCTCAACGAGAAAGAATCCACGATCCATAAGATTGAGACTGGAGGGCTTGAGCCCCCCATGGCCCTTGCCAGGAAGCTTGAAAAGCTCCTCAAGGTAAAGCTGATAGAAGAGCACCAGGAAGTAAGGGGAAAAACAGAGAAAAGGAAAGAGGAGGGGCTTACACTCGGCGATTTCATAAGCCTGAAAAAATGACATCCATGCCCTTTGAATATGTGATTAATACAAGCAGAATGCCGTAGATCAGCAGGCATGCAGCCATTTTTCTGTCAAGAATGAGCAGCTCATGGTATCTTGCCATTTTACTGCCGCTCCCCAGCCCAGACAAATAGGCATTTTCCGACCTTCTCTTGCCGACAGCAAGGAAGAATGCCAGGAAGAAAGTCCCTGTCAAGAGCCACGGCGACAGCCAGATGCCATTGATCACGCCGCCGGAAACCGAGCGAAGCACAAAATTCACCGAAATAAAAATCACATCAAGGAACATCATCCTGCTCATGGCAGCAGAATACATGAATGAAGACAGCAGCAACAGCAACATCACTTCAAGGAAATAATAACCAACCAAAAATGCCATTGATACGGAGATAATGAGCAACAGCAAAAACAAAAGCAGGCCCTGCCCGACTGAAATGCTACCTGATGCCAATGGCCTTCTCGATTTCTCGGGATGCACCCTGTCTTTTTTCAGGTCGATAATGTCATTCAGGACATAAGCCGAAGATGATGCCAGGCACAATACTACAAAACCTTCAAGCGTTTTCCAGAACATGCCCAAATTAAAAAAATTGCCTGAAAAGAAAAGCGCCAGGAATATCACCAGATTCTTGTAGTACTGGTGGGGGCGCATCAGCATGACATATCCTGTTATTTTCATCTTACACCTTTGATTTGCTGAATATCCGATTATAAGCTGAGATTATGCCCTGCTGGCCAAATACATCCTTGAGCTTATCCCTGCTCATGACGAAAGATTTGCGGTTTTTGAGCACATTTGCAACAGCTCCTGCCAATGCTTCTGCGTCATTCGGCTTTATGACAATCCCCATCCCGGTCATCTTTACCGGCATCCTGACTCCCGGCAGGTCCGTGGCAATGACTGGGGTGCCGCAAAGCATCGATTCGGCCTGGACAATCCCGAATGCCTCAAGCCTGTCTATGCTGGGCAGCATCAAGACATCAAGGGCAGAGTAAAATGAAGGCAGATCATTATAGCCTACCAGTCCCGGCAGGATTGCCTTGTCTTCAAGAGCGGAAATCTTATCCCTGATTTTCGGATAAATGCTGCCGCCTGCTATACTCTTGCAATCCCCCGCAAGCATGAGCCTGCAGCTCGGATATTGCCTTAGGATTTGCGGCATTGCCTTCAGGATGACAGGAATGCCCTTCTCAAAAACAAACCTTCCTATGAAACCTATTGTCGGCGCTTCATTGTCAATTCCAAATTTTCTTTTCGATTCTGCCTTGTCCAACGGCCTGAAATGCCCAAAGTCTATGAATGGCAATGCGTAATCTGTCTTGCTTCTATAATTCTTCAGCACCTTTGAGCTTGCAGCATAGTCTTCCGTATAAGTGACTATTTTACTGGAGCGCCTTGCGCATATGCCTGCCAGCCTGTAATACACCCACTCTATGAGCTTTTCAATGGGGTTTCCATTGAGCGTCAAGTCGCAGTGGTAAGTTGTCACGAGCTTGTTTTTCTTTACCAGCAGCGACAGAATGCCTGCCTCGAACATTGGCAGGTGGATGTTCACAAAATCAAACTTCCGTGAAAGCATTGCGCCCCTTAAGGCAAAAAACGGCGATACAACCCCTTTGCTCAGCCTGAACAGCACGGGATTCCTTATCACCTGCACCCCGTTGACGGTTTCCCTGGATTTTAAGGATTTATCATGCCAGGAAGTGAATACAGTCACGCTATGGCCTTCTTCTACCAGCTTTTCCGCCAGCCTCCTTGCATATTCCGTAACCCCGCTGCAATACGGGTGGTAGTAGGCCAAAATCATCAATATTTTCCTTCTTTCCATTTTAACACCATATAATCACACCCATTAATAGTTGCTTGTTTGTAGATATAAAACCTGGATTTGATATCTCCAATCATCGCTTTCTTATTCCATTCACATGAAGACTCTGGCTGGATACATGGAATTTCGCAGGCATTGACAAAGACGAACTGGATGCCGTCGTCTATCTTTGCCAGGAGAAGATTTATTTTTTCTTCATCAAATACCGGATAATAAATTTTCTCGTCAATTTTTATGTCATGGAATGCGGAAGGGAACGGGTCTGAGGACCATACTTTGCCTGTTACTTTCTCGCTGCCAAGGAATTCATAGAAATCATGATTATAATCATTCGAATTTAGCCATCCATAATCCTTGTTCAAGATTTTTATGGAAACAATCAATTGCAAAATTATTAATAACAGCAATGCAACTGCCAGAATATATCTTCTTTTCCTGTTTTTGCCGCTGATGCTTTTGCAGCACTCATGCAGCCCAAAAGCTGAGAAAACCAGGATGTAAGGGATAAAAACCAAGGAATAGCGCATGTCCTTGCAGTGGAGCAAAAATGAAAAATACAAGAGAGGTGCAAGACTGAGCAATAATACTGAAATATTGCTTCTGAAATTCCCCTTATTAAACATATAAAATATCCCCGCCAGATAAAAGACAGAAATTAGGCTGCCGACCAGCATGTTATTCATGTAAAAATCCTTTCCGGCAGGGCATGAGGCATTTCCGGCAACGGACTTTATTAGGGAGTCAGCGTTCAATAACGGGGAAATCGGGTTGCCGTAAACAACAAGATTAACGATGAAATATGGCAGCAATATTATGGCAAATCCTATACAAAAAAACAAAATTCTTTCCTTAAATTTTTTACAATAAAACGGCACTAAAATAAATAATAATGGAACAAACAGCAATGCCGTGAATTTAGCGAGTATTGCCAGCGAAATAAAAATTCCTGAGGACAATGTTTTGCCCCTGGCAACAAAATAAAATGACAGCAAAACCAAAAACCCCGCCAAAATGTCCGTTATTATGATGTCGCTGTACGCAATAAACGGCGGGAATAATGCCAGCATTAAGGCTGCAAAAAACCCGACAAACCTGTTGCAGACGGCCTTGGCAGCCAGGTACAGGACAACAAGATACGCAATGCTCACAATCAAAACAAAAATCTTCCCTGCCATTACAGGATCAAGCCCAGTCTTCCACATAATGCCCAAGGCTATGGGCAGCAAAACCGGCCTGGAATCCTCAAACAATCCTAAATCTCCATCGGAAAAAATATATTTCCCCATGCCTATGTAGACGGCAGAATCCCACCACAAGGCATTTGACATGAAACTCAGTTTCAATGCAAGAAACAGGATTACCACAGCAAGTATTGCTGTCTTGTCAGTCAATGCAGAGCTTCGCACCACAATCCCCCATAAGAGTAATCCGATGCCTTTTATAAACTTATGACAATGATGATTCATGTTTTGGGAAAACTTTATAAAAGTAATTCCGAGCCTTGCTCCAATGAAAGTTCTTGTCACAGGGGGCGCTGGATTTGTGGGTAGCCATGTTGCTGAGTTCTATGCGAAAAAAGGCCATGATGTAATCGTGTTTGACAACCTTTCAAGGGCAAAACTACTCAATAAGAACATTCCTTCAAAAGAATACAACCTCGATTACCTTAAGAAATTCAGCAATATAATGCCCATAAAAGGGGATATAAGGGATGCAAGCTCAATCGAATCTGCGGCAAAGGGGCAAGATGCAATAATCCATACTGCCTCACAGACTGCAGTGACTTCTTCAGTCAAAGATCCAAGGACGGATTTTGAAGTCAATGCAGCAGGCACGTTCAATGTAATGGAAGCTGCAAGGAAAAATGATGTCAAGTGCATCGTCTACTGCTCGACAAACAAGGTCTACGGGGAGAAAGTCAATTCCGTAAATGTAACTGAGGGTGAATCACGCTACGAATTCGAGAAGGGCTTTGAGAAAGGCATACCTGAATCTTTCGGCATTGACCTGTGCAGCCACACGCCCTACGGCTGCTCAAAGCTTGCAGGAGATATGTATGCGCAGGATTACGCCAGAACCTACGGCATAAAGACAGGGGTGTTCAGGATGAGCACCATCTATGGGGCAAGGCAATTTGCTGTCGAGGACCAGGGATGGTTTGACAGCTTCATATCCGGCAGGATTGCGCACGGAGTATATAACATGGGCGGCGGACCTGAAAATTCAATCTCGATCCTGGAGCTTATTGAGATGCTCGGGAAAATCACAGGAAGAAAAATTGAGCTGTCATTCGGGGAATGGCGGCCAAGCGACCAGCGCGTCTATATTTCTGACATCAGAAAAGCCGTGAAAGAGCTGAAATGGAAGCCTCAAATAAGCATTGGAGAAGGCGTCAATAAAGTGCTTGACTACTGCGGAAATGAACGTGCATTATGATGATTGGATTGCTTCAAGGTTTCCCTTCTTGTTGAGCATGTACCATCTCATGGGCCGGTTAAGCATGACATTGAATATGCCCATATTGACATAGTAAGTGACTATCAGCCCGTAGCTGAACGATGAAGCCATCATAGAAGGGATGCCCCTACTGTTCCTGTTCTTGACAAGGGCCACCACGCTCGCAAACAGCAGGCCGCTTGTTAGTATTATATTCCTGCCCAATTCTGAAAAAAACTTTCCTAAATCTATCGGTCCCGGAGGGTGCGTTATGAAGCTCAAAAATCCTGTTGAGAACAGGAAAAGCAGCAATATTGCCATGCAATAGCCGCTGGCCACAAAGACGAGGTTTATCTTGTCCCCGATTCCGAGCTTCCTGCTCATCACTATGTCGCGCCAGTGCTCCTTGTAGGCGCTTATGACGCCATACGCCCATCTCATCTGCTGCCTGTAAAGGTCTTTTGGGACAAAAGGCACTTCGCTTTGGCACTCCAGATCCTCAAGGTATTCTATCTTGTGCCCGTTTTTCATGAGCCTTAATGAAAACTCGATATCTTCTGTCAGGCTGCCGTTCTGCCAGCCTCCCAGCCTCACAAGGTCAGACTTTCTGACAGCTTCAGCAGAGCCGCCGATGAATGAAAACTCCTTTTTGCGGCTTATGAAAGGCAGCGTGATTTGATGGAAGCATGCCCCAATAGTCGAGCCGAGTGTAGAAATCATGTTTTGATTCTGATTCCTGAATTTCCATCTTGCCTGCACAGCTGAAATATCCGGATTGGAAATGAACGGGGCGGCAATCCTCCTTAAGAAATCGCTCTCAGGGGTGAAGTCAGAGTCGAATATTACCAGTATTTCGCCTTTGGAATGATTCAGCATATTGTTGAGATTGCCTGCTTTATACCCCTGATTGCTGCCCCTTCTGACAACTTTGACCAGGCTGCTGGTATTTGCAAATTCATCAAGCTTCCCTGAAATTTCCCTGTCAGTGCTGTCATCCCCTATGATGATTTCATACCTGTCTTTTGGATAGTCAAATTCCATGCAGTTCTCAGCGCACTTTATCGCGACCAATTCGTTGTAAGTGGGAATCTGCACGCTGACAAACGGCGCCTTCTTTTCGTCAAACTCGTACTTTCTCGGCTTTTTTCTTCCAAAGAGCGAATGGAATGCAGCCAGATAGTAAAGCGCGGAAACAAACACCGCAATCACAAGGAAGAATTGGAACATATTATCAAAGATAATGTGGAGGAAATCAAGCACCTGCCTCCCCATCGCATTGTACTCAGTTGTACCCGTGCTGAGGTAATCTCCCACATGGGTCAAAAAGTATACGATTTCTGTCAATTCCATTTTAGCTTATGAAATGCCTGTTTTTCCAAAAATTGAACCTTAAAAGGCTAATTAACACAATCATATTTAAAATTATTGTATATGGGAAGTAAAAAAATATGGCAAATATATTCCTAATGTCAATCCTGTCATTGAACGCCCTTATCGCAGCAATAATCATGACTATGCTGATTATGCCTGATAGCACCCCGAAAATGCTGTAATACGAGAATCCCCATTCAGGAAGCTTGTACAGCACATAAAACGGGCCTGAGGCGCTGAACCACCTGAAGAGGTACGAAAGCATCCCAAGGATGCCTGTATTGTAGGGGAACCAGTAATTGACCTGGTAGGCTATCAGCGGCAACGACACAAACGCATAAAACGACCACCAGAACTGATTGACGAAAAGGAACAGGATAGAAGGGGATGAGCTAAAGGAAAACAGCTTCCTGTTCTTGAAGAGGCTCTGCAGCACCCCTATCCACCACCTTGACCTTTGCCTGTAAAGCCCTTTTATGCTGTCTGGCACAATTGTATGCCCCATGGCATTGTGGACATTGATTATCTTATATCCTGCTTTCCTGATCTCAAGCACGCTGTCCATGTCCTCTGTTAACGTGTCTTTCTTGAAAAAGCCAATTTTCTGCAACACATCTTTCCTGTAGCATGCCAATGCCCCGAAAAACCATATGCCATTGTCAAAGACTGATGAGAAGCTCTTCCTTATGAGGTTGTTGTAGTGATACTCTATGTTCTGGAACACCCCTACAAATGACTTCTTGTTCCTGACAATGCTTGAGCCGGAAGTAGCCCCTACATTACTGTCTGCAAATGGCTTTACAATCTCCCGGATGCAATTCCTTTCAATCCCGGTGTCTGCATCAATAGTCAACACATAACCATTCGAAGCCTTTGACACGCCGAGATTCAATGCTTCAACTTTTCCGCCATGCTTCTGCGACAACACCCTGATATTTGCGTGCTTTTTTTCGTAGTCCTTCAGCAATCTCAATGTGCTGTCCGTTGAGCCATCATCCACGCAGATGATCTCCATCTTTTCTCCGGGGTAGCTGGAATTGATGATTGAATCAATACAAACTGCTATATTCTTTTCTTCATTGTAAGACGGCACAACAATGGTTACCTTCGGCTCAAATTCATGCTCAATGTCTTTCTTGAATTTTGAAATCACAAATATGATAAACACAAATGCCAGGAACATGAATAGCACAAAGAACATCATCCCTCCCAAAGCCATGATTATGTTTTCCATCTTTTACAGAGAATTTACTCATTCACGGCTCTTTTTAAAGTTTTGCCCGTTAAATGATATTATCAAAAGAAATCATACTTTCAATTCAGGCAAATACAATTTATATGACCTTTTTCCCAATAAAGCAAGTACAGCCATATAAATCCGAGCATTGGGGCGAGACTAAAATTGTTGCAGTGAAGGAAAGAAAGCACATTAAAAGGGAATCAAGGAAGAATTTTTAATTTTTCTATTTATAATGAAGGACATAAATAATTAATGAAAATTGTTATGCCATTCAATATAATGGAGGCAGATTATTTATTAAAAATATATGCCCCCTATTAATATATCAAAATCCGAGCGGAAATCACTCATTTTTTACCAGAATCCAACACGGAAAAAATCACGCAATGTCAAAACCCTCACTTTATCCTGTATTAGTTATCTTTCCAAGCACATAGATTATCAATACCATTGCCCCTATGATAATGCCGGCAACGGCCCATCTTCTGCCGCCGTATGCTTCGGGATTTGACTTAATTTGCTTCAGTGCTTTTATGCCTGTTATTATGGCGGCTATTGCAAGGAAATTATTTAGCAAAGGCGCCCAGAAAAACATGCTTAGTATGAAAGATACCTTTGCAAGAATGCTGTCTTGTTCCATTGCAATCCGGCTTTGCATGTCATTTATAAAAATTTCTAAATAATGGGATCCAGGCAACTACACAATTAATTTAAATGAATCAAGGCTACTTCCCGGATATGCAGCCAAGAATACCCACAGGAAGCAGGCTCCTTGACAAAATCCTTAATGGAGGCTATGAAACCGACATAGTCACAACCATATACGGGCCTGCAGGCAGCGGCAAGACAACATTGTGCATTTTGTGCGCCATAAACGTCGCAAGGACAGGCAGGAAAGTGATTTTTGTTGATACTGAAGGCGGATTTTCCGTGGAGAGGCTTGAGCAGATATGCTCCAGCATAAGGCTCGACGCGAATAAAGTCCTGGAGAAGATCGCTTTCCTGAAGCCTACCACATTTGAGGAGCAGAAGGAAAATTTTGAGAAGCTGAAGGAGCTGATTACAGACAGGATAGGGCTTGTGGTTGTCGACACGATTGCCATGCTTTACAGGCTTGAGATAGGCAAATCAAAGGATGTGCATGATGTAAACAGGGAGCTGGGGAGGCAGATATCCTTCCTTTCAGAGATCACAAGGAAAAAAGGCATCCCTGTGCTGATAACCAACCAGGTATATGCTGATTTTGAGGAGAAAGACAAGATCAACATTGTAGGCGGAGACATAATAAAGTACGGCAGCAAGTGCCTGATAGAGCTCCAGACAACGCCGAACAACAACAGGAGATTTCTGGTAAAGAAGCACAGGAGCATCAATGGGGAACGGGAAGCCCTGTTCAAGATAGTTGACGGAGGCATAATAGGGACAACGGAAAGCAGGGGATTCAGGCTGTTTTGAGGTAAAATGCCGCTATACAT
>JACOZO010000031.1 GCA_016181325.1 Candidatus Woesearchaeota archaeon
GTCTGCTCAGGGCTGCCAACTGACAGGTTCAGCTTTTACGGGTTTCTGCCTAAGAAAGAGAAAAAGAAGATTGACTTTTTCAATGGCATAAAAGGCAGGGATGAAACCATTGTTGTCTATGAATCGCCGCATAGAATCAGGAAAACAATTGAGATTATGAAGCAGGCAATTCCTGACAAAGACGTGGTTATAGCAAGAGAGCTTACCAAGAAATTTGAGGAGTTTGTCAGGGGGAAAGTGAGGGATGTAAAGGCGGATGATTATAAGGGGGAGATTGTGGTTATTATTCATTGATGTTGCTCTTAATGATATTCTTTGCCTTACTGGTTGCATACTTTTCTGTTTTCATTTATATCTACCTTATAGTATATAGTTATTGTAATAAGTTTTTATATTATACTCCTTATTTATAGTATAATAATACTATACTACTATATAAACATTTCGCTACCATACTATCTATTTATATTATAGTAAGCTTTTTATAGTACCATAGTTATCCCTAGCATTATGTCAGAAATTCAGCTAACTTGGAGAAGGTATGGTTTAAGAGATAATCCTTATTTTCAAAACCCATTAACGACGGAAGATTCAACCCTCCTAGCGACATTCGTTGGAAGAAAAGCTGAGAAAGCCGAACTTAAGAAAGTTCTTCAAATGGGGAGTGACATTAGGTACTTGATTATTGGTGAACCGGGCGTAGGTAAGACCTCATTAGTAAACATGATGCGAATGGAGGCAGTACGCAATAAGTACTTCACCCCCACAAATGAGATTGAAATAAACAGGGAGATGACTGGTAACGAACTCATCGTTATTACATTAAGTGCCCTATACCAAGAGATGCAAAAACAAGGTATAGACCTTGATGAACATTTGATGGTGCAGTTGCAAGCCTTTTACGAGCTGGCAAGTATAGTCGAGACAAGTAGTAGAGACCTTACAAATATCACCTATCTGAATCGCCACAAGCTCCTTGAACTATTTAAGGAATTGGTCGATAAGTTGGTAAATCCTAGATTTCATGGTATAATAGTACATTATGATAACCTAGACAATGTAGATGCAGAAGCTTTGGTTTCCTTAATGTCTGATGTCAGGGACTTTTTATTGACTAAGAAAGTGATATTCCTCTTTGTGGGTGACCCCTTACTTACATCAGTTGTAAATATAAAACCAAGAGTTTCGCAGATTTTTTTGAGTCCATCCCTCGATGTTGAACCACTATCATATGAAAAGGTGTTGGAACTATTAGAAAAAAGGGTCAACATCCTTAAGTCATCTGATAATACCGCCGTAGTTTGCCCACACACCGATGAAGCAGTAAAAACGCTGTTCGATTTACATAAAGGCAACTTGCGTTCAATCTTGAACAGCCTAACCAATGCCGTGATGGAACTACCTTCTTCTAATACACCTATCCAAGTTACTGATGATTTACTTTCGAATCTGCTTTATCGTAAAGTCAAGGAGAAATATATCTCAAAATTAACCAAAGTAGAGCAGGACATTCTTTTCAAGATGCTCGAACATCAGTCCATCACTCCATCAGAACTTAGCAAGCTAACTGGAAAAACACCGCAGAATATCTCCTCAAAATATCTAAAGGAATTTATTAGGCTAGGGGTCGTTAGAGAGCCAAAAAAAGAGGGTAGAAACTCCATCTATGAGGTAATCCCAGAAATCAATTGGTGGAGACTGGGTAAAAAGGAAGCAAAAAAGAAACCAGCGGTTGAAAATGAAACTCAAATAAAAATAGACAAGGTTCAAGGAAAACTTAGTGATTTTTTTGAGTAATAACAGCCCCTTCTTACCAGCTAAAGGTCTACCAATACCTCTTTGCCGAAACTTTTAAATACTTAACACGAGTTTATTTCACAGGTGAAACAAGATAGAATCCGTCGATGCAGTGCTTATCTACCCATCTTCAGGGGAGTCCGGAAAATCAACTTTTTCCCCTCCGCACAGCCTTCTTTCCATAGCATCGCCTTTGGTTGACGAGTTCAATGTCAAGATAATTGATCAGCGCGTTGATCCTGACTGGAAGGCCAAGCTCAAGAGCTATGTCAGCACGCAGCCGGCTGCCATTGCATTTTCTGCAATGACAGGACTTCAGATAAGGTATGCGCTTGATACTGCAAAGCTCATAAGGGAGCAGGCAGGCAATACAATCCCATTGATATGGGGCGGAGTGCATGCCAGCATGCTTGCAGAGCAGACTCTGGAAAATGAGCATGTTGACATAATAGTAAGGGGGGAAGGGGATATAAGCTTCAAGGAGATTGTAAAGAGGAGAAGGGAGGGCAAGTCAATCAATGACATTCCAGGTATCTCTTTCAAGGAATACGGCAAGAAAATACACAATCCTGATTCCAAGCTCCTTAACCTGAATGAAATTGGGGAGATACCATGGCAGCTTATTGATGTCGAGAATTATATAAATGACGGCAACCTGATGTTTGAGCCCGGAACTGTCAAGAGGATGCTTGACTTGGGTGTCACAAGCAAAGGCTGCCCGCACAAGTGCTCTTTCTGCTACAACCTGTTCTTCAACAAGATGTACTGGCGCGGAATGTCTGCTGAAAAGACATTCGAGAGGTTCAAGCAGGCTGTTGATGACTTTGACCTTGACGGGATCTGGGTGCATGATGACAATTATTTTGTTGACCCAAAAAGGGTTGAAAATGTGGCTGACATGATGATAAAGGACAACATGGATGTGCAGTGGACTTCCTCCGGAATAACAGTATTCACCTATGCAAAGATGCAGGACGAGCTGAAAGACAAGATAGTGAAGTCAGGATGCTCTTCCTTCAGGTTTGGAATAGAGTCCGCAAGCCCGAGAATCCTTGAAATGATTGACAAGCCCAATACTGTAGAGCAGGTATATGACGTCAACAAGGACACGCTAAAGCACAACATATCTCCAATATACAGCTTCATGATTGGATTTCCTACTGAGACAAGGGAAGAGATACTGGAGACCTGCAAGCTGGCAGTTAAGGTAAAGAGAGAAAATCCCCACTGCAAGACCCACGGCATCAGCGTCTATACACCTTATCCAGGCACTCCCTTGTATGACCTTGCCGTGAAGCATGGCTTCAACCCTCCAAAATCCTTTGAGGCATGGTCCAACATATACTGGGGCAGCAAGGATGTTGAAATCAGCCTGTGCGAAGTGGAGAGGGAATACCTTGACAATGTGCAGGACATATCCTACCTTAATTCCGACTGGTTCAATTACATTATTCCGAAATGGATGAGTATTCTCGGCAAGCCTGCCAGGATGTGGTTCAACTACAGGTGGCAGCACCAGATGTTCAACAGCTCATTTGAGCTTGACCTTTACAGGAAGATGAGAAGGTTTATGTATTCTTGATTTAAGATATGTTTTTTAATTTGCAATCTTCTACCTATGCGTATAATGGCAATATTTATAATTAGATTAGATTTAAGATGATTCTATGAAAAAAGGCAATGTTGGCTGCGTAATGCTGGAAGTTTATCCTCAAAATCCCAATTCATTGCTAATCTTAAGCCTTGATGAGCTGAAGCTGCCTGAAGATGTTGATTTCGGCAGTATCAAGGCAGCAGGGGACAAGGGGGCGCTTTTATCCGAGCTGATAGAGAAATCCGGGCACAAGAAAATCCTGGATTACAGCAACAAGACTGAAAAGACGCATATAGCAATAATCAATAACGGAAGCAGGACGATAAGGATTTCCTACAGATGCTCGGGAAATTCAAGGGTGAAATCACCCAAATCAACAGTGAAGCTTTCTACTATGGGAATTAATCTTGCACTGTCCACAAGGAATGTCGCTCTTGCAATGAACAAGACAGGAAGCATAAGCGAGTTCCTGCTGGCTGGAAAGAAGTACGGGCCGATGCATCTTGCGGCTTCAGGCGGCGACATATTTTACCAGGAGCAGCACGATGCCCCGAAAATTGATGTTATTGCAGACGGTTCCATCATCAAGATAATCAAGGCTGAATCCATATTGAAAGTATTGGGGTCAAGCTCAAAAAAGAAAGGGTATTTTCCGTTTTCCATAACCTATACATTCTGGAGCCCTGATGGCTCAGGACTTTATTGCACTGCTGAAATAGAGCTAAAGTTTGACGAGGCATATTCCTTCGAGAACAGGAAGCTGAAATATATTGACCTTATGATGTGGTACAGGCTTGAGAACTGCCTGGCTTCTGTAAAATCCAGCGCATTGCACGAATCCAAGGGCCCGGACAGCAGCATAGTGACGCTTGGGCATCCTTATTCTGCCTGCATAGAATCCCATAAGAATGCAGTTTTTGGGATGTTTCCATACCTTGCGCTGCCATGCGACGGCATACACATAGAGAAAGGCAGGAATTTCTTCGGCCCGTGCTGGCATTCCCTGCCTTCTGAGGGGAAGCCTTACTGGACAGATTGCGGGCTGGAAGGCGACAAGCCTTTAGGTGACAATCAGGGATATTTCCCCGCAAATTCACTGAGGAGCTACTGGAAGATTGGGCTGTATTTCGGAAACGGGATAATGCATCCAAGATATTCTCGTATCCCCCTAAGGCTAGGAATATCACCCAACTGGGCAATGAAAATGAACCTGGAAATGCCTACATAACGAGATGGAAAAATAACAAGAAGCTGGCGTTCAATGCAATCACCGACGATGCCAAGATTAACGATTATCTCTACAGGACAAACAGCTCAATACCGCCTTGGGTGCAGTCGGCAATAGCAACAAGACACCTGCTGAATGTAAACTACCACAGGTTCTGTATGATGGGGGGGAAGATTTTTTACATACCAAAATACCCTTTGCTTTCGACGCTGGCAAGCACATTAATGTGCCTGTCCGGCTCCGGCATTTCCTTCAGGGAGAAATACAAAGGCATCGTTTCATTCATACCCCACACAAACAGCCATCCGAGATTTTACCGGCTTGATTCAAGGGGCGTGAGGAAAGAGATATCGACAAGCGAGAAAATCTGGATTTACAAGTGGAAGCAGGGAATCCCTTTATCCCACGTTTTGTCATGGACGGCAACATACGGGCTTGCGACTGAGCAGGGCACCAGAGAGAAGCTGGCATT